>JAGCAL010000086.1 GCA_017652715.1 Candidatus Saccharimonadota bacterium
CTGATGATGGATCTGGATGCGTCGGACAAACAGCTGGATGCACCGATCGTCTTTGCATCGGCAAAACAGGGATACGCGATCAAGGACCTGGGTGATGAGCACAAAGATCTTAAGCCTCTCTTTGATACAATACTGGAAAGCATTCCGGCTCCGGAAGGGGATCCTGATAAGGGAACACAGGTCATGATCTCAACGATCGATTACAATGAATATGTCGGCCGTATCGGCGTCGGAAAAGTAGATAACGGAACGATCAGTGTAGGGCAGGAACTTCTACGCCTCAACGCACATGATCCGGACACACACGAAAAAGTTAAGATCACAAAGCTGTACGAGTTCAGCGGTCTGGATAAAGTGGATGTAAAAGAAGCTCCTTCCGCACTTATTCCGACATCCGTCGCCGACTCACGCTTAATCACTAAAGTATAATCATCCGGAACAGTGTGAAAACTATCAAAACCATTTTGAATCGAAACCGGATATGTCGGAGTCGGCGAAGTGACAAGAGCAAGCTTCATTGCCCACTGCGAATTGCCAGTCGTTGCCGTACCAGTTACTATATCGTAATCGGGACTAATAGTAGAAGTCATTACATTCTTCCCATCAACCTCATCCGTATAACCAATAGCATAAACTGCAAAACCTTCCCTATCGTTACAAAACACTTTAGCTGTAGTCTCCCCCACATGAGAATCATAAGCTCCAGGCGCTAATGTTGTATTATGAGAATTCATCCCAATACCACTTACAGAACAAGAAACTGGCACATTAATTGCTATCTCGTCCACAACCTCCTCGGCTAAAACATAATTCGAAGATAAGCCAAGTCCAACAAAAAACGTCAATAAAATCAAACTTATCAACATACTGTATGACCTCGCCATAATAATATTTTAGCATAAGCATATCATATTAAACAAAAAAATGTCCCGTCGCGGGACTTTATTTTTCTAACTGGTAGTACCGGCTGGGATCGAACCAGCGACCTTAGGCTTATGAGTCCTACGCTCTAACCAGCTGAGCTACGGTACCAAACTTTCCACATTATATCATAAATCATGCTATAATAAAAGCTATGAAAGCTAAAAAAGGTTTTACTGTCTTAGAAATAGTTATCGTAGCCGTTTTCGCTACCCTCCTCCTAGTCCTCTTCTTTATCCAAAAATCTAACATCGACGCTATGGAGCGCGACGAAGACAGAAAAACCGCTATTAACGCAATGTACTATGCTCTCGAAGAAAGCTTCTATAAAGACCATAAATACTACCCTGAAACTATCTCCGAAGACAACATAAAAGTAATCGACCCCGCTCTCTGGACCGACCCGAACGGTATTAACCTTGGCGACCCAGCTAGCTCCTATTCCTACGAACCCGCCGACTGTACCGACGGAAAATGTAAAGAATACACATTAAAAGCCGAACTCGAAAAAGAAGACGCCTATATAAAATACAATCGCAACTAAGCGTCCGCCGTTTTCTTAACTTTTTTCTTAGCTTCAGTAATTAATTTTGTAACTTCTTTTAAATCACGAGGCGAAATGTCGGAATACTTAAAGGTATAAGTTGTCTCATCGCCAACCGTCGAGAGCCTAAAAGTCCCATAATGGAACAATTTCTCAAGCAAACTATCCTGCCTAAAGCTCGCATCCTCAATCGAAGGTAAATCGATAATATTAATCGATGTCGACACCGGCGTATTCATAACCATCTGTATAACATGGATATTCGTAACGATTAACTTATTTCCCTGATAAATCTTTGTCGCAAGTAGCCCCGCAATAATCGCCGCCGCAAGTAACGCAAACAAAATAATAAACAGGAACTTCATCCCCATTTCGTCAATCATTTCTTGTCCCATCAAAGCTAGTAGGAATCCAAACAAAACCAAAATCAAACCAATCACTACCCCGCCCCATATCATCAAAAGACAAACTTTCGCGCGCGAGAATACAAACTCAATGTACTCTCCATCTTCGAAGTCAACCTTCGGAAAATCTTTTTTACTTCTTTCATGACGAATTTCGGTCAAACTTTCGTCCATTTTAACTCCTTCTTAGATTTTTTAGCTCACAAAAACCCATTCACTTGAATTATAGCATATTTTACCTATTTTGTAAATGCCTTTTTCCTTTTTCAGTTATAACCCTCCCCTTCGGCGTCCGCATTAGCAACCCAAGCTGCAATAAATATGGCTCATAAAAGTCTTCAATTGTTGTCGCTTCATCCCCGGTTAAAGCCGCAATTGTCGTTAACCCTACCGGACGATCACCATAATTCTCATAAATCAGCCTCAGCATATTCCGATCAGCCGGATCAAGCCCAAGTTCATCGATCTCCATCAAAGAAAGCGATTTTTCAGCCATCCTTCGGTCAACAATCCCATCCCCATTCACATCCGCATAATCCCTCACCCGCTTAAAAATCCGGTTCGCAATCCTCGGAGTAAGTCGCGAACGCGTCGCAAGTAGTTGAACCGCCTCCGGCTCTATCTTTGTCTTTAATATTGCCGCCGTGCGCTTAATTATCTCCTCAATCTCCGGCTCCTTGTAGTATTCTAGTCGATGAATTATTCCGAATCTATCACGTAAAGGCCCCGCTAACGAACCGGTCCGCGTCGTCGCCCCGATTACCGTAAACTTCGGTAAATCTAATCGTACGCTTCGCGCCGCCGGACCCTTCCCGATTACAATATCAAGCTTATAGTCCTCCATCGCCGAATATAGAACTTCTTCAACCGCCCGACGCAACCGATGAATTTCATCAATAAACAAAACATC
>JAGCAL010000087.1 GCA_017652715.1 Candidatus Saccharimonadota bacterium
CTCCTCTGCGTACCGGGGGGTGAAAAAACCTCTGAACGAGTCGAAAGCACCCCTAATCCCGTTTCCTGGACCAGTGTTGATTTTTTCAGTCATTTTCCTCCTTATTATAGTTATAGTTTTATAATATCATATATCATCAAAAAATCGACCTTTTGGTCGGTTTTTTGAATTGAGCCGTCGTTAAGCCGGGTTTTGTAGTCTATATAAAAATATAGACTGGCAATCATCTATCTTGGCGCTACATTGCTATAGCACTCTAGCGGTAAGCGTGCGTCTTCGAGCAAAAGCTTATAGCACTCCTTGCAACGGGTAGGGTTTGCCTCCAATTCGTATCGCTACAAATCGCTGTGAGCTCTTACCTCACTCTTTTCACCATCACCCAGTAAACTAGGCAGTTTAAGTTTCTGTGGTACTTTCCCTATCTTTACAGACGGTCGCTGTTAGCGACTACCCCGCTCTTTGTTGCCCGGACTTTCCTCTTTTTAACAAGCGATTGCCTTTCAGGCTCCCCCATATTATATCATAACTATAATGATTAAGCTAGAGACTAGGCGCCGATACGGTCTTTGCTGTTACGGCGAGGGGCATTATGTTCAATATATTCAATAATCTTCGAAGCAACATCGCGCCCAGTAACCTTTTCAATACCAAAGCCAGGCGAAGCGTTAACTTCTAGTACTAGAGGCCCTCGACTAGAGCGCATGAGGTCTACCCCGCAAATATGTAAGCCCATAGCTTTAGCGGCTTTTATCGCCACTTTCTTTTCTGTATCGGATAGTTTAATCGGCGTACCCATGCCCCCCTTATGGAGATTGGAACGAAAATCATCGTCTAGGGATTCGCGTTTCATCGAAGCAACTACACGACCGCCTACTACAAATGCCCTAATATCTGTACCGGCAGATTCTTTAATGAACTCCTGCAGGAGGATATTTGTACCATCTTCGTTATAGAGGTAGAAAGCCTGGAGAGCCGATTTAGCCGCCTTTCTAGTATCCGCTAAGATTACTCCGTTTCCATGTGTACCGGAAGCTAATTTAATAATTACTGGTAGACCAATCTGTTCCAACAGGTCATCGATATCGGAAGTATTGCGTGAGACTAAGGTTTTCGGCGTATCTATATCATATTTGGCCAAAATCTGAGCTGAACGCAGCTTATCGCGCGCCCGAGTAATCGCTACGGCGTTAGCAGAGGTATAAACACCTTGCATTTCAAACTGTCGCACTACAGCGCAGCCATATCTAGTCATATTGTTAGAGATGCGTGGCAAAACTGCGTCGAATTTCGGCAATTTTTCGCCGTTGTAAAAGACATCGGGATGCTTATCGTCTAGTGAGAGATAGCAATTTTTGTATTTAATTACGCTTACTTCGTGTCCCCGCTTCTTAGCCTCTTCTACTAAGCGCTTAGTAGAATAATTCCCTGGCCCATTAGATAAAATAGCAAGTTTCATTATTATCCTTTCTTCATATATTTTTGATGAAATTCATACGGATTATTCTTCAATTCTTGATTTAGTCTACCCGAATGTGCCGGCTCCTTACGTGAAACCATAGATCTCTTTACGTCTACCAAATAATTCCCCTCTAGAGTTCTTCTTCCGATTAGAATCGGAAAATTATTCCGCGCTCGATTAGCAAGCGTGAAAGTAGTTTTTAGTGTCTTATTACCAATTATTATTGGCAATTTAACACGGTAACGAATTTGCTGATTTCCTAAAGATGAACGGATAGATTTCGCCATATAATCCGTAGTCTCGATTTTTTCTCCTGTATAAAAAGGAGAACTTTTATCAAATAGCACAAAGGATAATACCCCATCTTCTCCCATCTTGATATTAGATGCCCAAACCGAAGACGAGTCAGCCCCGGTATCAATCTTAGCCGGTATCATATCGATTCCGGCGATTTTTACATATTCGGTTGAGCCAATTATCTCTAGTTCGTTCTCTGTTGACATGGCTAAATTATAACATTTTGTTACCTGTTTTTCAATATTTTATCGATCGCCGCGTTTGCCTCGCCATCAGCAATTGTATTCTGAGAACGTGGTACGTGCGAGAAGGATACGGCTTCGAATTGTTCTAATTTCCCGACAATATCTTTATATATTGGCATGATATCTTGGTTTTTAACC
Organism: Candidatus Saccharimonadota bacterium; assembly: GCA_017652715.1. Taxonomy (GTDB): domain Bacteria; phylum Patescibacteriota; class Saccharimonadia; order Saccharimonadales; family Saccharimonadaceae; genus Nanosyncoccus. Next base: position 2,140 of record JAGCAL010000087.1, read on the forward strand.
GTGAAAATTCCGCTTAGTTGGTTCACAACCATTAGGTTATCAGAGATAAAGCGGGCCGTTTTGTACCCTAGCTCAATAGCTCGGTCTACACCTTTTCGCATAGCATAATACTCCGCGATTCTCGAGGTTGCGAAGCCGATAAATTCTCCGCCATGCTCTACGATATGACCATTATTATCGCGAATACAGTAACCAATGCCGGCTGGGCCGGGGTTACCACGAGAGGCACCGTCGACATTAATAACAACCGAGTTAGCGGTTTCTCTCGGCGCATTGTGGCCAGATACCGTTTTACCTTCGATGATTTCAATAACAGATTGACTCGTTTCAGTCAATTTAATATTAGAAGTAGAAAAGTCTTTAACGAATTTATAAGCAGTATATCTATCGCGAGGCTCTAGTTTAGCCTCGTCAGTTACACCGAGTTCATATACAATATATAAATTACTGATTTGGCTTGAGCCTTCAGGGGCCAGAAATGTAATAACGTCACGCAGTTTTACAAGCGAAGCGGTTAATCCAGTATATTCAGTCAAGGAACGGGCCATCGCTTCTTCGGGTTGTTCGCCAAATTTTATCTTACCGGTTGGTAATTCCCAGAGAACTGGCGCTTCGCTACGGCCACGGTTGCGCTTCAAAACTAACACCCCCTCACCGTTTTTTATAATACCAACGACTCGAATTCTCTGTTTCATGCCCACCTTTTCTTAAAAGCCCTATCTGCCTTGTTTTTCCCGTATGTATATACAGGTGGGTAAGATCTTATGCGACACATCCACGGATGTGAGCCACGAAATCCCTAAAGCATGATTATGTAGGAAAATCATGTAGCCGATAGGGCTATTTTTATTATACCCTGTAGAACTTTCTTTGTAAAGAAAGTCTAAATGAAAGAAACTTAGTTTGAGGCCAGAGACAGAAAATGACCCTATTTTGGACTTATTTCCCTACTATCCAGTAGAAGAAGTTCAATACACCGTTCATGC
>JAGCAL010000088.1 GCA_017652715.1 Candidatus Saccharimonadota bacterium
CAGGGGTTAGGGAGGAGGTCGTTTCCCGGAACTGCCTATGCACCATTGATGGCGCGGCGGTTCCCAAAGCCTTCCCCAGCAAGCGCAGCTTGCGGTTCAGGGGAAGGTGGATTTCGGCGAAATCGCTTGCGATTTTGGCGAAAGACGGATGAGGTCGTTCTCTTTTCAGGTAAATGATGATGCGAGTATCAAGGAGATGACGATGACGCCCCTCATAGTAAGAATGGCATAATCTTTAATTATAAACCGGAAGTTAAGAATGGCGATAAGTTGTTGAATAACGAAAGTGTGCAGGTTGTTATTCCTAAACAATGCGAACGAAAAGGTGCTGAGTTTTGGCATTATGGTGTTAATTTAATAAATCATAACGGAACTTATGCGTCGCAATTTTTGAATTCGACCTATAATGTGATAGGAAAGGATAAAAGTGGCCATTGGAAGACTTTAGGCTTTAACACATATGGTAATGAATTATATAAGACGCTCGGTTCTCCGAATTCTCCAAATCATAGTATAAAAAATGGTGATGGTGAGGTTGTTTGGCGTGCAACCGAGTCGGCGAGTGGGAAACAGGATAATACTGTGAAAAACAAGTATAATGAGTATCTAGAGTCTAGGGGTGAATCAAAGGTTAGCGAATTACCGACAGGATTATATTATTTTTGTTGGTGGCCGGGGATAAATGGGGTTAAGGTGACGGTTGTCGGCAAAAATATTTATAATAATAAAAATATTAAGGATGCAGGTTTTGAAGATGAAGGCGTAACGAAAAATAAGTATAAGAAGTTGACGCGCATAGACATGTCGGATAACGAGGATTGTCATATGGAAGACGGTACGGAAGACGGGAAGAAACATGCATGTAAATTTATAGGTTGGAAGACGTCGAGTTCTGCTGGAGTAAAGAATATTATTGAAAATACTAAGAAAAGCGGCAATAATGATTATTTAGATACAGAAAGTATATCTGGAACATCTATAGTATATTATAATACACAGGGGAAAGAGAAAAGAACATATAAGAAATTGTATGGATATATAGGTAGTAAAGATAAAACTTATTATGCTTATTATGCCCCTATGTATACTTTAACTGGCGAGAAAGGGGATAACACGAGCATTGGCGATGTTAAGCGCGGCTTTGCTACATATGCTATAGCGGGGGAAAATGGGACGGTTTGGAATAATCTTAACGGTGAATCGAAGACGGCTATATATAAAGATGATTATTTGAAGATTTGTCCTAAGGCTAGTAGTGGGTATACTTTGATGATGACAATTAACGATGGTCCGCTGGTAGCTAATCCGGAAACTGCGTATTGTGGCGACACGAAGGCTACACAGTATCACGTTACTGGGGATACGAAAATTAAAACTTGGGCTGTACTAGAACCTGTCGAATTTAATGCGCAGGCGAGGGCGGCGTTGGGAACAAATTATGCAGCAGCTGGAACTAGTGATCGGATATCTTCGGGGTTTGTAAAGAGTGGTAGTGCAGGGACTTTAAAGGTTAATTGTTCAAGTGCCTGTCAGATTGGGTTTTGGTTTGATATTGCGGTCGCAACTGGTTCTAGCGGTGGAACTAGCTACGCGATTTATAGGGGTACGAAGGGTGCTGATGGTACTATTAGCTGGAATACGTCGTCGAGTGCTAATGGTCTTTCCGGTGTAATAAATAGTGGTACGCCGTTGACATTGCCTCGTCTTCTATTCGAAACTGTGAATATGAATACCACGATTTGTTACAAGATGGATTATATGCGAAGCAGTTCTGGTGCTCAGATTGGAACAGTTGATTCGTGTGTGGAGGTTACTATGGTGCCTGATGAATTTAGGGCGCAGGCTAGAATAGCAGAGGGGAATAATTATGATGGTACTACTGTTAGAAAATCGACTGGTTATGTTATAAACGGAGATACTGGTGATTTGGATGTAAAATGTTATGAATCTAACGGTTGTACGGTTGGAGTTTGGTTTGATTTGAAGAAGAATAGTGGAGGCGGAGGTGGATTAACCAGCTATTCGATTTATAGTGGTACGAAGGGTGCTGATGGGACTATTAGTTGGGGAGCGTCGCCGGCTGCTTCTTCTACATCGACTCCTGGTAACGGCACTACAGTATTTACTCAGAGTGGTAACGTGAGCTCGGGTACGACAATTTGTTATAAGATGGAATATGCATATAAGCCGAGTGCTGGAACGGATGGAAATGGTTTAGTTTCGACCTGTGCAAAAGTGACATATATTCCATCAATCTTTAGTGGAAAGAGTGTTGTGACGAGCGGTGCAACAGATTCTTTGACGGTTGGATGGACTGATGGTTTACAAAATTTAAGCAATACTAAATGGATTTCTGGTTGTTCTGCAACTGATGGATGTACGGTTACATTTACGCACTATATGAAACGGGTGAGTGGTATAAAATCTACCACATACAAGATAGAGAGGATATCTAATGTTAGTGGCCATGCAGCATTGACGCCAGGTTCGATAGTAGGTTATACGACGTTTAGTAGTGATAATGAGACGGCGGTACGTAGTAATGCAAGTTATACAATACGTCCGGGTATGGTTGTTTGTGAAAAATTGACTTTTAAGTATGATAGCGCGAAGACCGATGAAAGTAGTACGAAGGTATGTGCTTCGGCGCTTGGAGCTGCGGATACGACAGTTGATATGAACGTGAAGAATAACAGTGTTTCTAAGTATAATAGTTTTCAAAAGGAGGTTTATGCGAAGCCAGGTGATAGTTTGACTTATCAGGCGGATTACCAATCAATATTGCAATATACGACTTCGTTGGCTCCGGAAAAGATTAAAATTAATAATGGAAATATCTATCCTTCTAGTGGTAAGAATACGGATTCGTTAATGATGGTAATGTTTAATAATAACAATAATAAAGACGGAAATAGTAGTTTAGGCCTTAAGACTTGGAGCAACAAGTTTAGTGTACAAAGGGGTGTGAATGGCAATAACTTTGGTTTAGTCTCAAATTATGTTAATTACGGCAATGGTGCTACCGAAAAAAAGACTGAATCAAATTCATATACAATTCAGCCTAGCGATGTGGGTAAGAGTATTGATGAGAAAGCTATCACTAATCTTAATGATAATACTAAGACGACTCCGTCGAAAGTAGAATTTTCGCAGACTTCCGATAATTATAATCTTGGAACAGTGAATACCACCGATGTGGTACAAAGTACTGCATCGGCGAAGGTACCGTATAATTTTCGAAATAGTACTGTAATTACGACTGATAATGAAAATACAGTTCTTTATGCTGGAGAGATTGAAACCATATCCTATGAATATGTAATAGGTGCAAAAACAAATAATGAGACTAGTCCTAGCGTCGCTTATGCTACTAGAGTAGATAATCCGAAATGGTATTTAAGAATAAGTACAAATAATGGTGCCTCCTGGATTGAATCTGAACATCAAAACTCTAATGGCGAGAGCTTTTACGGATCGAAATCTCTCTCAACTAGGATTAGTATTCCGGATGTTAATGCGGGCACAGTAATATGTATGCAGTCGGTAATCTGGCCAGCAGATAGCGGAGTGGATACGAATATAAGTACGAGTGGTTATCCTGATGCTTGGGCTTCTTCAGAAGAAAAGTGTTTTACTGTAGCTAAGAAACCTTCGCTTCAGGTTTGGGGTGGAAATGTTTATTCGGGGGGTAAAATTGAGACTAGCGTTAGTGGAAAACTAAATGTAGGCGATAGTTATAACATTAATAAGATTGGTTCTAATGCGGAGAGAGATTACTTTGGTTCGTGGGGGGAGCTTGGTGTTATTTCAAACGGAGGAGTATCGGGATTTGCGAGTGGAGCGGCGACTGGGTATACTAGCTTAGGAAGCTTAGGATTAGTAGCGAATCCTGGCGGAAGTCATGAAGCCGGTAATAAGTATTGTACTGTGCGTAGTGTGTTAACTTTTGCTAATGAGAACTGTTCCAACAATACTAATGGTGGTCTTAATTCAAATGTAAATACTAGTAAGGTAAAGAATGATAAGGAATCGGTGATTAATAAATTTATTTCTAGCGGAGCCTTGAATGGTAACGGAGAGCCTATTGGATCGGCAGGAGCAGAGATTGATTTGAACTCGTTAGATAATAGTAAGCTACTGAGCAATAATGCGTATTATTACTACAATGGAGGTGATATAACGGTAAAAGGCGGTAATATACCTAAAAGTAAGACGATTGTTGTACATGCAAAAGGGAATAGTGCAAATGTAACTATAGCTGGTAATATTATGTATAATACTGATTCTAATAATAAGTATGCGACGCTTGGAGATATTCCGAAAGTCATTATTTATGCGGAGAATGATATTAAGATACAATGTAGCGTTACTAGAATTGATGCACTTCTTGTGGCCGAGGGGACAGTTACGACTTGTAGCAACGGTTCTACTACTACTAGGATTGATAATCCGACAAATTCGACGCAACTAAGAGTGAACGGGGCGATTATTGCAAAGAAGTTGGTTGCGAATAGAATCTATGGGGCGGCGACTGGTAATAATTCGATTGTTCCGGCTGAGATTATAAATTACGATCCATCGCTTTATCTATTCGGTAGTAATGAGATGACCGCAGATAGTAGGAATGACCTAGACATTACTTCTATTAATGAAATTGCTCCTAGATATTAATAATCAGAGGTTTAGGATTAAGTTTGATATAATATATATTATATATGAGGAGTAAAAGTCAGTTTGTTTGCCAGCAGTGCGGGGCGGTATATTCGAAATGGGTTGGGCAGTGTACGAATTGTTCTTCCTGGAATTCGCTAGTTGAGCAAGTTCCGGAGGTTTCTGTGGCGGGAAAATCGGCGCTCGCGAAGGGTCGAGTGTCCGGAAAGAAGTTGGATTTTATGAAGATTTCTACTTTGACGCCGTCGGATTCGAAAGCGCGGCTTTTGACGGAGTTTCCGGATTTAAATACGGTGCTTGGGGGAGGGATATTGCTCGGTTCGGTTTCTCTACTTGCTGGTCAGCCGGGGATTGGGAAATCTACGTTACTTATGCAAATTTGTGCGGAGGTAGCGAAGACTCGGAATGTGCTTTATATTTCGGGCGAGGAGTCGGCGGGGCAGGTAAAACTAAGGGCCCAGAGACTTGGGGCTAAAAGTGAGAAATTGAACTTTGCGGCTTCGACTTCGGGAAACGATATTGCGAAAACGATTGAAACGGGAGAATTTGACTTAGTAATTGTTGATTCGATTCAAACTTTGGCGATGGACGAGATATCGAGCGCGCCGGGGACGGTTTCGCAAGTAACGAATTGTGGGAATTTAATTATTAGGGCGGCGAAGGCGACGGATACGGCGGTGATTATTGTTGGACATGTAACGAAGGAAGGGACGCTAGCGGGGCCGAAGGTTCTGGAACATTTAGTCGATGTGGTATTGAATTTTGAAGGAGATAGGTATGGCGGATTTAAGACGGTTAGGGCGGTAAAAAATCGCTTTGGGTCGACGAATGAGGTTGCGATTTTTGAGATGGCGAGTACTGGACTTTCTGAGGTTCAAAATCCGTCGGCGGCGCTTTTGGCTGAGCGGACGAATACGGACGGTTCTATAATTCTAGCGACGCTTGAAGGAAATAGGCCGATTTTGGTCGAAATACAGGCGCTTGCGACATCGACGAATTTTGGTTATCCGAAACGGACGGCTTCGGGCTTTGATATTAATCGATTAAATCTACTGATTGCGGTTTTAGAGCGACGGACGAAATTAAAACTTTCCGATAAAGATATTTTTATAAATGTTGTTGGCGGAATGAAACTGGCAGATTCGGCGGCGGACCTTGCAGTTTGTATGGCGATTGCGTCGGCGGTTGCGGGACGGAAGTTAAGCGAGGAATATGTGGTATTCGGGGAAGTTGGACTTGGTGGAGAGATTCGCTCAGCTTTTCGATCGGATCAGCGGATTGCGGAAGCGAAGAAACTTGGTTTTAAACATGCGATTGCACCGGCGACAATTAAAGACAAGTTTGTTGTGCCGGCGAAGGATTTGCGCGAGGTTTTAATTAAATATGTCAAATAGAATTTTAGGAATAGACCCTGGGATTGGGATTTGTGGGTTTGGACTAATCGAAACTGGGGCTGGGGTTTCAGCTAAGGCTTTAGATTATGGTGTGGTGAAAACTACGGTGGATGCGCCTTTACCGCTTCGACTTAAGGAACTTTACGATTCGCTAGTCGAAGTTTTTAAACAGACTAAGCCGGAGATGGTAGCAGTAGAAAAATTGTTTTTTTCTAAAAATGTTACAACGGGGATTGCGGTAGCAGAGGCGAGAGGAATAGTTCTTTTAATAGCGGAGCAGAATCATTTGCCGGTTTATGAATATTCGCCAAATCAAATTAAAAAGAGTCTTACGGGTTATGGTTCGGCTACGAAGACGCAGATGGAGGAGATGGCGAGGATTCATCTCGGACTTAAAAATAAACCGAAGCCAGATGACGCGGCGGACGCTTTAGCGGTTGCGGTAACTTGTGGATTTTTGTATCGTGAAGGTCCGGATGATAAATATAAATTTTCGAACTCGCGTAAGGAGGTGGTAAAATAGGATTATGATAGCGCATATTCGAGGGGAGGTTGTTGAGAAGTTTAATAATGCTTTGATTTTGGATGTTGGCGGAGTAGGATACGAGGTGATGGTTTCGGCGATAGATTACGAAGATGCTAGTCTAAATAAAGAATATAAGTTTTATACTCATCACGTCGTGCGTGAGAATGCGGAGGAATTGTATGGTTTTTCGTCTTTGATGGCGAAAAAGCTGTTTGAGCTTCTAATATCGGTGCAGGGAATTGGCCCGAAGGCGGGGATTTCTATTATGTCGCTTGCGGAACCGGAAGAAGTTAGAAATGCGATAGCAAACGGAGATACTACATTTGTTGCAAAAGCAAGCGGTGTGGGAAAGAAAAGTGCCGAACGGGTAATTGTTGATCTTCGAGATAAAGTTGGGACGCCGAGTCGTTACGGTGCGAGCGAAGTAAAGACGGAAGTTGCTCCGGAAAATGATGAAGCACTTGATGCTTTAATTGCGCTTGGTTTTCCTTTGAAAGAAGCGACGATGGCGCTTCAAGGGATTGATCCGAAATTATCTACGGAAGAACGTATAAAGTTAGCTTTAAAAAGATAAATTCTTATGCTACAATTTGTGGTATGGGTAGGAATGCTAGCAATATTACAATTCTATTATTAACTGTTACTTTATTTTCCGGCTTTATTTTAGTCGGTTCGGAAGCTCGTGCCGACGTAGTAGACGTAGTTAATATTACAGTCCCAAGTTCTTGTTCTCTTTCTACTAATAGTGGACTTGGAGAAACTTATAATGTCTCTATGACTCCTGGTCAATATAAGAATGATA
>JAGCAL010000089.1 GCA_017652715.1 Candidatus Saccharimonadota bacterium
ATTATATGGTTATTCTGTCAATTTTGGAGAAGTTTGGCGATTTTAGCACGAAGTTTATGTTCTTCCGGGGCATTAGCGAGGGTGTCGACGCCGACACGAAGCAAACCGAGGGCTGTAGTAAAGGAATGGTCGAGGAGACTGACGCCCTCAGCGGCTAGATGGTCGGTATCGAAATTCGGTAAATCATTGATATCGATAAGATGGATGATTGGGCGACGCGAGAAGGGAAGGCTTTTGTACCAATCGGAAATTGCAAGTGTTTCTTGGAGTATTGAGAGACTAGCGCCGCCTCCGCAAAGTAGGACTTTGCGAGGGAGACTAGAAGAATTTTCGAATTCTTCGAGAGCTACATCGACTCCGGTTAACCAAACTTCAGTATTACGCGTCAGTGCGGCTTTTATTTTCGCTTTCGTGTGCTCGTCGAATTTAGCAACGTCGTAGTCTAGTTTATAGTTTTCGGCGGTTTCGAAATCAACTCCGAGGGATTTGGCGATTTGGTGGGTAAAGCTGCGACCGCCAATACTGAACATCTTAGTTCCTTCGACTCCGCCATCTTCGACTACTGCAATATCTGTCGTTCCGCCTCCGATATCCATGACTATGCCTGAGAAATCAGACTCTAGATCGTCGCCGAGACAGGCGCGGCAGACCGCGAATGGCTCGACTGCGACGGTTAGAAGGTCGAGATTAAGTTCGGCGCAGACTTTTTCGATTGCTGCGACATGGATAAGCGGGGCGAAAGCAGTGTAAAACTGGATGATGATGTCTGAACCTTTGAAGCCGATCGGGTTGGATATTTTGTATCCATCAATCGATAAAGAAACAATAGCGGAATTAATTAGGCGTACTTCAACGTTGTCGTTGCCAGTTTCTAGGGCGACAGTTTTTTTAGCGACTTCGCCGGATTTTTGCTGGACCTTTTTAATGATTTCACTCATTTCGTCGTTAGTAATCGGTTTATTGGGATTTTTTCTGGTATAGTTGACGGTCGTTGTGTTTCCTTTAATGAGTTCTCCGGCAATTCCGACGACGGTTAAGTTGGCACGCTCTCCGGCTTGTTCTTCGACTTCGACTAGGGCGTCTTCGCAGACCGCGACTACGGCCGGAATGTCGGCGACTGCTCCGGAGTGCATATTACCTTCTTGCTGCCTAGCTTTACCAACGCCAAGGATTTCTAGGTCGCCTTTTTTAGTTTTACGTGCAAGGACTGCCTTGACGAATTCTGTACCAATATCAAGCCCAAGTATTGTACTCATGGTTTTATTATAACATACTCTCCAGGTTTTAGGTTGCCGAGTTCGTATTTACCGAATTGAGTGCGATGAAGCTTAGTAACAGTGTAGCCTAGCGCAGCGAAGGTGCGGCGAATTTGACGATTGCGCCCTTCAGTTAAAAAGACGAGGTATTGAGCCTGAAACACCATCTTTCTCGGGTCGCTTTCGGCCGGCGCTAAACCTCGCGCTGCCGCACTCCGGAATTCCCTCGAAAGAGGTGTTCCAGGCTCAACCCTTATTACTTTGAATCGAGAGAGGCCGTCGCCGATTTTGATACCGTAATCGGTAATCATTTGTTGATGCAACGGTTCTAAGGGTTTATTTAATGTAACTTCGTAGACTTTGGTTTTTCTGAATTTCGGATGTGTCATAGAGAAGGCGAAATCACCGTCGTTAGTTAATAAGATTAATCCAGAAGAATCTTTGTCGAGTCGGCCGACCGATTTTAGATGGCTAAATTTTTTTGGTAATAGTTCATAAATCGTAGGGGCGCCCTGTGAACGTCTAGAACAGAGGAAACCGACCGGCTTATGGAAAGCTAAATAAGAGAATTCCGTTTCAAACGGCACTATTTTATTATTATAGCACACTTTATTAGATTTGTCAACTTTTGCTCCAAGTTTGGCTGGTTGACCATCTATAAGAATCTTTTTGGATTCTATTAATTCATCGGCTTCGCGACGAGATACTCCGAGTCGTTCGGCGAGGAATTTATTGAGCCTGAGTTGGTTGTTCGTTTGAGCCATTTTCTGGGACCGGATTAGGTATAGAAGTTGCTTCGTTAACTGCGGTAGCGTATGGGGCGGTCGGAGCGACGAAAGGTTGGGCTGGATTAGCTGCGGGGGTTTGGGCGGCTTCGGCGGGAGCCGCTTCGGGAGCTGGGGCTTTGTCGCCTAATATTTCATGAATCGTATTGACGACATCTTCTATGCCGACCTGGGACTTGACAAGATAACGGTCAGCTCCGAGACGTTCGCCGCGCTGCCTTTGGTCGTCGGACGAGAGAGCGGTCATCATAACTACTTTAATGTCCTTAGTTTCTGGGGTTGAACGTAGAATATCGAGCATATCGAAACCGGAAATTTTCGGCATCATGACATCTGACAGAATTAGGTCCGGTTTTTCACGTACGGCAAGGGCCAGTGCCTCTTCGCCGTCACCAGCGGTTACGATTTCGTAGCCTTCGGCGGCAATACGAATGCTGTAAATTTCGCGTAGGGATGCGTCGTCTTCGACTACCATTATTTTACTCATTTTGCTTCTCCGTTTAGATTGATATTAGTTTGATTTTGAACTGTCTCAGATTGGTTTTGCGCAGGAGGCGCTGAGGGCGTAGGCGGCATGGGAGGGGCGGGAGGTGCTGGCGGTTGGGTTGCTACCTGTTGGGCTTGTAGTGTCGGTTGAATAGCTTGCGGAGCTGGTCGGGGCGGTATTGACGTAGCTTGCTGAACTGGCTGTGGTGCTGGTTGGGATGGCGTCGGCGTGGCTTGAGGTATTGGTGCAGCTTGTTGGACTGGTGCCGGAGCTGGTCCTGGAGTTGGCATAGCTGCTTGTGGGGCTTTTTGGCTTTGGATTTGTTCTTGAATCTCTCGATTTCGAATCATAATCATACGTTTTTCATATTCATCGTTCGAAAGACGAGGTAGTGAAACGTAAAAAGTTGAACCGTCGCCGAAAGCCGATTCTGCCCAGACCTTTCCACCCATTGCTTCGGTACGTTGTTTAACTAAGTAGAGACCAAGACCACTTCCGCCAATCGTGCGTGTGTCGGAATTGTCTGAGCGGTAAAACTTTTGGAAGATATGGGCAAGATCTTCTGAGGAAATACCGATCCCGGTATCTGTTACATTAATAAGGACACGGTCGCCGTCGCCGCGAACGTTGACGTAAATTGAGCCGCCGTCCGGGGTATATTTAATAGCGTTATCAATTAAGTTACCCATAATCTCTCGCATAAAATCTACATCAACGAAGCCATAAATGACTTGATTAAGCTTACGATTATCACTAAAAGAAGATGGGGAATCAGAGCCGAAAGTAAAATTCAATTTAGCTTCTTTAGCTCGGACAGCGTAATCTTTAGTATGATCTTTCACGAGGCTTACCATTTCTACCGGGACGAAGTTTGGTCGGATGCGGCCGTCGTCGAGCTTCGTAACATCAAGCAGATCTCGGAATAATTTGCCTAAGTGTTTCGAAGCATTTTGAGCGGCAGTTAAATAGCCGCGTGCACGTTCGTCGATAGTAGCGGTTTGGGGATTCAAAGAGAGAGACAAGTAGCCGTCGATTGTTGCGACTGGTGTTCGCATTTCGTGAGAAGCTGTAGAAATAAACTCAGTTTGTTCGCCTTCTTCTTCGAGTTCTTTTGTGATATTTCGGAAAGTAATAATGCGGTTTTGTCCGACGTTATTAGCTATTAATATCGAAATTGCGACCGGGATTCTCTTATCGGATTGTCCGACGATTAGGCTGGCTTGGTATTTTTCGAGCGGTTGGCTATTTTTCATGGCTTGAATGAGGGGATTCTCGTTATCGGCGAGGGTGCGACCTTCTTTTGATTCTAGTTTAATGAGAAGACCATAATCGAGGCCGATTGAATTGCTGCCGTGTCCCGTCATTGTTACGGCGGCAGGGTTAATGAACTCCACGACGCCGTTTTTGTCGGTTATAATAACTCCGTCATGAATAGATTTTAAAGCCATTTCGGCCAAAGCCGATTGATTGTCGGCGCTGCTACTCGTCTTTTTGCGTTTGAATAAACTCATTTACATATATTTTAACACAAGCTTTAAAAAATGTGCTAAAATTATGACATGAACAAAGAAGTGATTTATATCGAGCCAGAGGATGATATAACTGATATCATTGCTAAAATTGAGGATAGTAAGGAAAAAATTGTAGCTTTAGTTCCGCCGAAAAAAGCGGGCGTATTTCGAAGCGTGGTGAACATAAAGTTGATTGCGAAGGCTGGGAAAACGTCCGAGAAGAGCGTTGTTTTAGTCACTATTGATCCGTCTATTACTAAATTAGCAGCGGCGTCTAAATTGCCGGTAGCGAAGAATCTTCAGACGGCGCCGGTGATTCCGGTAGTCGAGTCGGGAGTAGAGGAGTCTTCAAGCGAGCAGGTTGACGAAGATGGTAAGACTCAGACTGATGACAAAGGCGAAGAGGAAGCTGAGGAGGCTCCGAAGGAAGAGAAGGTCGAAGGAGTTAATAAAGAAGAAGAGAAAGACGAAGATAGTGACGAAGATGAGGACGAAGAAGAGGAGGAAAAGAAGGAAGCCGAAAAGCCGAAAAAGAAGGAGAGGGCTAAAACTAAAGGCGGGTTGATTGGTTGGATCAAGGAACATAAGAAGCTTTCGGCTGTGATTGGTATTGGTATACTTTGTCTGATTATTTTCTTGATATGGGCATTATTTATTGCGCCGGCGGTTGATGTTTTTGTGTCGATTAAGACCGATACGAATAACTTTTCTGAGGTTGTTAGCTTCGTAAAAGATCAGAGCCAAGAAAACATTGAAGAGGGCAAGATCTATCTTGAGGAACGAAAGATTGAAAGTGTCCAGGAGGTGCAATTTGAGGCTACCGGGACGAAGAATCGTGGCGAGAAGGCAACAGGTGACCTGGTAATTTATTCATATTTTAGTGCTGAAGGAATGAATCCGGTAAACGTTGGCACGGTATTTAAAATTAGTGGACTGTCGTATATTGCAAGCGAAAATGTAACATTATCTTGGGATGGGTCTTTGTCGAGTTGCGAGAATAAGGATAATTCGAACGATCCGGTGATTGACCACGGTAAGATTAAATGTCTAATATCGGGTCGCGTGAGTGTTAGTGCGGCTGAGGCTGGCGAGAAGTATAATATTGCCAAATCGAGTACTGGATGGGATACGGTAGCTAATGTTGCGGTTTACTCGGATAAGGCTATGGGTGGCGGTACGGACGATGTCATTACTGTCGTTCAGCAATCTGATATCGAGAAGGTTAGAGGCCAGCTTGAGGAAGCGAATGGAGCTGATGATAAAGAGAAGCTTTATAGTTCTATTCCGGAAGATAGTTTAGTTCTAGAGTCGACCTTTAGTCAGACTACCTCTAGTGCAACTTCAACGCCTGCGGTTGATGAGGAAGTAAAAGAGGGCGTCAAGCCGATTCTGAAGACTGTGACGACTACTTCTGTATACACAATTGATAAAACTAAGCTTGAAGAGTTGATAAGATCTAAGGTGTCGATTGTAGATAATAAGAAGATTTTCGAAATACGTAATATGTATATCGATGGATTCAGGGAGCTAGAAGGCGGCTTTACTGGGAAGTTGAAGGCGGTTTACTTTACTGGTCCGAGGATTACCGAGAGCGAAGTGGTTGAGAAGATAAAAGGTAAGGGGCTTGGAGATGCAAGGCGTGAGATTAGCGATATTGAAGGGGTTTCTGAGGTAAAGATGAGCCCGTCTTATTCGTGGGTATTCTCTGTCCCAACAGATTCGAATCGTATTACGACTACATTCGAAATTAAAGACCAAAATGGTCAGATGATTGAAGAAAAAGTAGATGACGGCAAGAAGTCTGAGGAAGAAAGTGCGGAATAGTAAGGCTATTTCGAGGGGTTAAAATATGCGAATTTTAGGACTTGATGTTGGCGAAAAGCGGATTGGTGTAGCTAAAGTTGATTCTAGTACGAAAATTGCTTTGCCAGTCGGCTTTCTAGAGAATAATGAATCGTTATGGGGGGAGCTTTCTAAGCTTACAAGGTTAAATAATACATCATTTTTCGTACTAGGTTTGCCGCGAAGTAACGAAGGGAACGAGACGGCGCAGTCCCAGTATGTGCGGAACTTTGCGAAGAAATTAGTCGAAAAAGTACCTGGAGCTAAGGTACGTTTTCAGGACGAGTCTTTGACCTCTGTTGAGGCGGAAGAAAGATTAAAACGTCGCAAGAAAAAGTACGAAAAGGGGGATATTGATACTGAGGCAGCGACGATTATACTACAAGATTTTATAGAGAATTTTAAAGCGACTGGTCCTGGGGCGGTAGGAGAAACGAATATTTTAAAAAAAGAAGCAGATAAAATCAAATTAAATACCAAAAAGGCGGAACATAAGGTGAAGAAGGCGACAAAATGGATAACGGGAATAATTGTACTGGCCATTTTGGGGCTGTCGGCTACTGGAGTAGCTTTAATGATTAGGGATCAGCGTTACAAGAAGTACGCCGAGCAATTTGCCGAGATTGAGGCGGGTATGAAGGCGGAGGTTTTTAATTTTACGATTCGGCCCGGAGAGACGATTTTTGAGGTAAAAGATAGTTTAAAGTCGATTGGCTATTCGGATGAGGAGATTGAAGCGGGTTTTAACCATGCATATAATTATCCGATGCTGAGTGGTCGTCCAGAGGGAGCAACACTTGAGGGGTATTTATATGGGGAAACTCATGAGTTTTATGCTGATTCTACAGTAGAAGATGTACTGAATACATTTTTATCTGGTATGCAGACGGCAATTGATGAGAATGGGCTTGTTGATAAGTATTCTGATAAGGGATTAAGCTTGTTTGAAGGGATTACGCTGGCTTCGATTGTACAAAAAGAGGCTCCGTCGCCGGGCTTTGTCTCTGATCAGCCTACTGTTGCGCAGGTGTTTTTGTCGAGATTGGAATACGGAATAGCGCTTGGGAGCGACGTAACGGTGTCTTACGCGCTTGACACTATTGATCCTGATAGACAGACGTATAGCGATAACCAGAGTGCCTTAAAGGTTGATTCTTGCTATAATACACGTCTCTACGCGGGGTTACCGTGTGGGCCTATCGCGAATCCTGGACTAACTGCGCTTTTGGCTGTAGCTGAGCCTGCTGATACTTCTTATTTTTATTTCTTGACAGGTGATGATGGCGTGATGTATTATAGTAGTACAGAGGCAGAGCATAATCAGAATATTTACAGTCATTGCCAAAACCTCTGTAATGTTTCATTATGAAAAAGAAGAAGAATATTTATAAGAAATTACGGAAATTCTTGCCGTATTTTGCAGTTGGCGCGGTTACTGTAGCTCTGGTTTTTGTCGGTTCTTTAGATAAGCACAGTTCTCGAGATAATGTCAGTTTAAGTGCGTTTGCGGACGAGGATTACCGAGTTTCGGTCGATGAGATTTCGGAGCTTTATGTAGTTGCGGATTTGTCGGATGTGCTTGGGCTTGCGAGCGCTTCGGAAGTAGCGTCGAACTACGTAGTAGCGAATTCTATGTATGAATCTGGGCAAACTTCGACGGATAAGTTAGAGAAGCCGAATATTACAAATATCGTGATTTCTCGAGGTGTGATTGAGTATACGGTTCAAGATGGTGAAAATGTGAATGATATTGCGGCTAAATATGGGGTTACGGCGGATCAAGTGCGTTGGTCGAATGGCCTAAAAACGACAGATGTGGCAGCTGGGAC
>JAGCAL010000090.1 GCA_017652715.1 Candidatus Saccharimonadota bacterium
CTCCAGAAAACAACTAAGAAAGTTTCAGCCTGCGCCGTAAATTCATTAGAAAGCCTAACGTATAACGTCACGAATGACGGCGTTATTATTTCGTTAATCGATTGCCGAAACAATAATGTCTATGCGGGCATGATTAATCATGAGAATTCAGAATACAAACAAATCGGCGACCTCCTGTGCAACAATATAAATATCGTATTACAAACTTTCAAAGACCAACTAAACGACGAGAAGACCAAAAATATAATCTTTGTAGGAAACGGATCAGTATTACACAAAGAGTTAATTAAAAAAGAATTCAAACAATTCAATATATCATTTTCTAAAAACAACATTCAAAACGCCACATCTATCATAAAATGCGCATATAATAAATTCATTAACAACGAAATAGGTGGACAAGAAATTCTCTCCCCAATGTACTTAAGACTTTCGCAAGCCGAACGACAACTAATAAACAAGGAAAAATTTTAACATGATTAAAAAGTATAAATCAAACGAAATCGAAAAGTTAGTTGAAATATTAAATAACGATGGAGTCGCTGCAGTCCCGACCGACACGATATATGGCCTATGCGCGAAAATGTATTCAAAAGAAGCAAGAGAAAAACTAACCCTAGTAAAAGAAAGACTTCCGGATAAATCCTTCCCAATTATGTGCGGCAATATCGAACAAATCAAAAACATCGGAAAAGTAACCAAAAAAACCGAAAAGCTAATCAAAACATTCATGCCGGGACCAATCACCTTAGTCCTAAGAAAATCAAAAAACGTTCCTAGCTACATCAATGAAGGCAGTATCGAGGTTGGAGTCAGAATGGCAACTACTAAAGAACTACAAAAAATAATCGAACTTCTAGGCATGCCTATTCTTATGACAAGCGCAAATAAAAGTGGCGAAAATGTCTGCAAGACAATCGAAGAAATAGAAGAAAAATTGCCAAAAGTCGACGCCATATTAGAAGGTACAGTTTCTTTCGGTCAAGCCAGCACCATAGTTGATTGCACAACGGACGATTATAAGATTCTACGAGAAGGCCCAATTAAACTAGAAGAAATCGAAAAAATATATTCATAAAGCCAGCCCTTTTTAATATAACTAACTATTTCTTCTTTTTAATCGTCGTTCTTAGCGTCATTACAGTTAATACTGAAAATACTACAACAACTATCCCAAATATCATCGCCATTATCATATAGCCCCGAGTGCTATCGGGATAGAAAACCGACGTCTCGCCGAGCGGCGCTACAAACGACGGATCGGTCGGGTCATAAGCTATTTGTATTCCCTCATCTACTCCCGCCATCCTCGTATTCATTACATTAAGGTCCATTTCATGGAAAACCATCTTAAATACGCTATTTTCCGAATCACGGTCCGAATGAAAAATTCGGACAGTTGAGCCCGAATTTTCCGATATGTTAATTCCAGAGTATGCCATTTCCTCGCCATCGACAGACGCGTAAACCTCCCCACTCCCACTAATCGAAACCCTCCCGGTTAATGCGTCGTGGATACCTCCCATGTCCAGCGCTAGTTCATTTCCAATAAAGACGAACGTGTCGTCATCAGCCGTAATTTCAAAACTCTCATCCCCACTCATTAGTACAGTAAACGGTACCACGAGATTCATCGTAAATAGGTGGTTATGACCATCCTTATTTACGGCGTCATCGCTACTAAAGCTAACCTCGTCTAAAGGATAAAACTCGTCGCTTTCATACGAAAACTCCGCCCCACTTGCTTTATAATTCATTTTCAAAGTGCCAAAGTAATTTTGGCTCTTACCCTCAACCGACTGAGACCACCTGCTTAAATCCGCTAATCCGCGATTAGACATCAATTCCCCGCCTACTCCAATCAAATCATAATTCTCATCTAAATAATACTCAACTAAACCTTGTTCAAGACCTTTATTATAATACCCGCAACTCGTCCACTCAAATTGTCGCGTCTTTAATTCATTCATTGAAGCAGCGTCATATAAATTCACACATTCGTCAGCTCGTTGGTCAAAATAAGAAACCGCAATTGAAACTTCTTTTCCATCATCAAGTCCAGCACTCGCCAAAAGCGCATTTGGCGTTTTTGAAATCAAATTATCCCGCACCTCTCCAACCATATTAGAAAGGCCCGCAATTGCAAGAAGAATCCCAAGTCCGAAAATTAACAAGGTCGCTATGCCAAAAGTCCGTATCTTTTCGTTCTTTTGTCCTTGTTTTTTCTTCATTTCCCTCTAACTATAAACCCTTTCGCTTAAAAAATCAAGACTCATTATTTTTCTCCGTAATCCCTAATTCCTCGTCTATTAAAACCTTTTCATTAAACGGATCAGAATAAGCATCAATTGCTTTGATTTCTAATTCTAACTTTTCTAAATATTCTTCAACATTTTGAATTGTCAGCTTCCCACTTTTCTCAAAATTATATTCTAAATCCTGCCCGTCCTGCTTTTCAATCTCGTCCTCGTCCGGCAAAAATCCCGGGCGCGAACGATCGAGATAAATATCACCAGAATTATGATAAATCGCTAAAGACACTCCAGTCGTTAAACTCGCAACTAAAACCGAAAGAATTCCGAGTATAACTAGATTACGTCCCCCACTCGTCATTTTTGAATCCTTCTGTCTTATTTTCATAGCTTCGTCATTACCTCTCTAACTAATTTAACATGTCCTGAAAGTAATGTCCTAATTTGTAAAACATCTTGCGTCATTATTTTTCGTTTTTGTCGCACAATTACTAACTGTTCATAAAATTTTTCCGGCTCCGCCGTACAATTCATATTAATTAATTCCTCGAGTACCTGCTGATATTTTACAAAATCGTTCGAAAAAACCGTCCTTGCTTCCGCAAATTTATTTTGATTCTCAACCATTTCCGCTGTCGACAAATTATTCTCAACTAGTCGCACATTCATCGGTATAATAAATTTTGTCGCGATCGCTTCGTAATAACTTCCGAGATAAACCCTAACCTTCGCATCGAGTTGTTGAACTTTTTTCAACTTACTTTTTATCGTGCTACAATTTACCGACACTAAGTTTTCCTGCTCTTCCGAAATCGCCATCACATTATACGGAATAAAAAGACCACTTACTAAAAACAAAGCCAAGATAATCAATATCTTCTTCATGTAAAACATTATAACACGCCTAATCGCGTTTTAACATCACAGTGAAAGCTTCCGACGGAATATCAATTTTACCAAAACGTTTCATTCTCGCTTTCCCGCGCTTCTGCTTTTCTAGAAGTTTCGCCTTCCTATCGCGATCACCAGTATGAATTTTTACAGTGACATCCTTTCGGTATGCCCCAATCGTCTCGCGCGCAATAATTCGCGCTCCAATCGCCGCCTGAAGTGCAACTTCCCAGTTTTGACGCGGAATCACTTCCTTTAACTTTTTCGTCACTTCGCGCCCAATCGCCTCCGCCTCGGATCTATGCGCCATAACCGAAAGCGCATCTATCCGATGTCCGCCTACTAAAAAGTCAACCCTAACTAAATCTCCTGCCCGATATCCATCAAGTTCATAATTAAACGACGCATATCCGCTCGTAACCGACTTTAGTTGGTCATAAAAATCCGTCAAAAGATTCGCCATCGGCGCCTCAAAATCAATTACCGACCGGTCTTCAATATACGATAAATTCGTCTGGTGACCACGTTTCTCATTTATTAAATTTAAAACATTTCCAATCATTTCCTTCGGCAAAATAATTTCGCCCTTAACCCAAGGTTCCTTAATTTCTCGAACCTCGCTCACGTCCGGCAAATCCGAAGCCGACCTAATCTCAATCGTCTCGCCATTATTCATTACAACTTCATAGTTTGTCGACGGATTCGTTACGATTAAATCTAAATTAAACTCGCGTTCAAGTCTTTCACGAATTATATCCATATGTAGGAGTCCTAAAAATCCAATCCGAAGCCCAAACCCGAGCACTGGCGAATTTTCCGGCTCAAATTTCAAAGCCGAATCCGAAAGCGCTAACTTTTCTACCGCTTCCTTTAGTTCTTTATATTGATCATTACTTACCGGAAAAAAGCCCGCGTATACGAACGGTAAAACATTTTTATAACCAGGTAGCGCCACCTTCGCCGGATTTTTGACTAATGTAACAGTATCGCCAACTTTTGCCTCGCGCGTAGTTTTTAGGTTTGTCACGATATAACCAATTTCACCCTGCTTCAAACTTTCTTTCGGCGTCATCTTCGGAGTTAAAATACCAACCTCTAATGCTATGCCCCTAGTTCCCGCCGCTATCATAAATATTTCGGAGTTTTTCGAGATTTCTCCATCAAAAACTCGAACATACAGTACAACCCCCCGATAATCGTCAAAATACGAATCAAAAATCAATGCTTTTGTTTTATCCATATCTATATTATACCACACCATGTTTGTAGAAGAACCGCAAGAAAAACCAGTCCTTAGATCCTACGCACCAGAAATAAGACAACGGATGCTTCCTCCGCTATTCTTATTGGCCGTACTCGTACCCGGACCAAGACTAGCAGACAATCCCAAATCATACGCCTCAGAGGATGAATTCGCTGTAGATGACCAATAGTTACCGGCAGCACCACGATTCATTACCAAACCATAATCCAAATATCCAGAATAAATAAAATTACTAGGATAGGATCTCATAGCCTTAGAAGCTAAATCTTCAGAAGTACCATACTAGTAAAAATAATCGTTTGCATAATTTGCTGGATCCGAACCAACCGTAGCACGAGATAGTTTCCAAAAATCACTTACAGTAACGTTATCTTTTCTTCCACCCACCGGTAGATGCCATCCAGACGGACAAAGCGAAGTACTAGTAGTAGACTGATTATTTATAGTGTTAGGATTTAAATCTGCAATAGCTGCGTGCCAAGTGTAGTAGTTACCATAGCTGTACATACCAGCGTTAGATGTACTGTTGGTAGCCGAGTTAGTAGTGGGGTTTTGTGGGCGATCCGAAGTAGTAGTTGGGGTATTAATATTGCTATATCTAGGCATACGATAAGCAGCATCACTAGTACCAATATTTATAGTATCATTACTGCCATCATTACTATATAGGCTATTAGCGGAATAAGTTAAGCTAAATTTGCTTGCTGTTTCTGGGTCAGCCAGGCCGGAAAAATTACCATAAGTAGCATTAGTACTGTAACCTTGGGCGAGAGTGCCATCTGAATTATGAGCAGCGGTGCTTTCTAGACGCAGATTCTCTATCATCCAGCAATTACCGTCAGCAAGTTTCGCAATAGCATAAGTCTGGCTATCCCGAATATCGGTTAAGGCAGAAACCGAAGCGAGATTAGCGGTACCGTTAGTCGGGGCGGTAGTTAAACTATTACAAACGCTAGTAGCGTCCGTCTGCATAGAGCCCGCCGAAGCGACCCAGATGGCATAAAGCTTTAAGCCATTACTCATATCGGCTGGTGTAGTAATATCCTCCTGTGGACCATAAAACGTGCCGCTATAATCGGGAGCCGTATTCCATCCTGCAAACCCGTATCCGCTACGAGAGTAGTTAGAAGCAAGAAGCGTAACATCAGTACTCGCACTAGCGGTTTGTTTCCCCATAGTACCTTCTACTCCACTAGCAGCGTTTTTGCTATAACAAATCCTATTAGTTCCACATGCCTCTTCCCACTGCGCATAGAGCGTAATCGTACTGCGAGCCGTCGTTAAATCGGTAACACTTTGCCCGTCCGTATAGCTCGTCCCAGAACCACCCGCTACCGTATTCCAACCAACAAAATCATATCCGCTTCTCGTAAAGGTATTAGAATTCAAGTTTGTCGCTTCCCCTACTAATATACTCTGATCCCCCATCGTCCCAGTCCCGCCATTAGCATCAAACGATACCGTATACGTCGATGTTGCAAGACAACGGACAGGAAGACCAATATTTTTATAACCGGTACCATCAATGGTAGCAACACCATAAACACCACCAAAAGCTAAGTCGTATAAGTTACCACTATTATATGCGGTACTAGACAAATACCAACCATAACTCCCCCTATTAAGAGGCGCTGAATTATAGAAGCGACCAGAATAAATCATGTTATTAGGATAACTCCTAAAAACCTGAGCAGCAGTCTTGCCGTCTATATTTATTTCTGAATCCTGATAGCTCGAACCATTCGCTGGAGCAAAACCCATAACACCAACACTAAGCCCCCAGAATTCACTATTAGCCGCATTAGCCGAACTTCCTCCAATTGGCAAATGCCAACCACTAGGACAAATAGACGTATTAACAACAGATTCGTTACCAGTGTCATAATACGACGTATCCGCAATAGCCGCAGCCCAAGTATAGTAATTGCCCAAAGAATAAATGTTAGAATTATTATCCCAAGCGTTCATATCAGCAGTAGGATTCGCTGTATTTTGGTTATTATAACGTGGAAAACGATAACCTGTACTACTTCCAGTGATAACCGGAGCAACGGTGGAACCATCTGTACTATATAGGCTGTTTGATACAGTGCTACCAGCACCAAAATTAGCCACCTCCGGATTAGCCAACCCGATAAAACTAGAATTATAACCCTGCGCTAAAGTTCCATCTGAGTTATGTGCCGCAGTATTGTCTAGACGAAGATTTTCAATCATCCAACAGTTACTATCCGCCAATTTAGCAACTGCATAAACGTTAGCATCGCGCGCATCCTTCAAAGCGATCACGTCCCCGATACTCATAGCATTACAAGCTCCGGTACCAGTCCATTCCTGCAGCGTCATTGGCTGGTTAGTTGCAGTATTTTGTTCTGGTTTCACCCATATAGCATAAAATGTAATAGTGTTGGTATTGTTAACTGGAGCAGCTTGAGAAAGAAAAGCAGCATTAGCAGTAACAGTTTCATTAGGACCATAGACCTTGCCAGCCGTCACTGCGGTTTGTAAATCGGTTTTAAAACTGCTACTTTCTGGATTTAGTTGTACCGTAGACCAACCCGCAAAGCCATAGCCTGCTCTTATATAGTTAGACGCTGCAAGATTTACAGTATCATTCTCGACTACATTATGAGTTAAGCTCATTGTCGTATTACCATCATCATTATTGCCGTTATATACAATCGTAAAGTTAGAACAGTTCACGTTAGGCACTAAGTAATAAGTAATTACGCCATTATCGCTCATGTTATAAGAACCCGGCTCAACATCAGTATCTATCGAGGCTCCATAATAAATTACGTTTTGATCTCCTCCAGTAGCAGAAGCTGTTGCCTTTGATAATAAAGCCGTAGGAGTATTAGTAAGACCAACAAAGTTACTATTAATATCAGTATTAGAATCTAAACTATAACCCCAAGTCCCTAAATTACCACCTAGAATTGTGGCCGGAATAGCCACAGTACCGGCAGAGGGGCTAATTGTACTTGTACTAGTACTATCACCAGATTTATAAAGCGTAGTATCAGAAAAAGAAGAATTAGTAGCCGAAGTCGCAGCTATAGCTAAATCGTAACCTAAAGGACAAGTAGAAATAATCCCTACGGTATCTGTAGCCACATTGGCACTATTACCCGCCGTAGAAACATCAATATTTACGCTACCCGAAGTAGTAATTGAAGTAGTAAAAACATCGGCGTAAATCGGAGAAGAAACCAAACTAAGAAAAACAATAGGGGTAGCTAAAAACAAAAACCACCTACCACAAAAAAGTAATCTTTTACTGAACATTTTGTTCATCTTTATTTCCTATTTTAAATGTATGACCTTGTTTTGTTTTTGTATAACTCTAAACTCTAATGGTTATTATACTATCTATTTATAATAATGCAAGAGCTTTTTATATAACCCAACACAATCTAAGGACTTGAAAGGAAAAATCTATACTTTTCTTGGCGCGGGACCTTTTGAAATAATTTCGTCTAACACCTTATCCACATTCTGTCCCGTTTTCCCCGAAACTCCGATGATATCTTCACGTTTACACCCGAGCAAATTCATAATTTGCGCCGCTACACCCTCAACATCCGCCGCCGGAAGATCGATTTTATTAATTACCGGAATAATATATAAATCTTGTTCCAGCGCTAAATAGACATTAGCAAGAGTTTGTGCCTGAATACCTTGCGTCGCGTCAACAACTAAGACCGCCGTCTCTACGGCTTGTAACGACCGACTTACCTCATATGAAAAATCCACATGCCCAGGCGTATCGATTAAATTTAAAGTATAACCTTTCCATTTCATTGTTACAGGCGCAAGCTTAATCGTGATCCCCTTTTCACGCTCCAGCTCCATGGAATCCAAAAGCTGCGCTTTCATTTCGCGCTTCTCCACTGTCCCAGTAAGCTCCATCATCCGATCCGCAATCGTCGACTTCCCGTGGTCAATATGAGCAATAATACAAAAATTCCGTATCTTTTCCATATCTTATATTATATAACACCCCTACTAGTAGCTCGCTATAATTATTTTTCCACCCCAATCATCGACAGACTCAGTTTCCCATTGTCAATCGCAACCAGCCTTACCTTTACTTTCTCTCCCATGTGCAAAACCTCGGTTACAGACTTCAAACGTTTCCCTTCGCGAATCTGCGAAATATGAAGCATTCCATCTACTCCAGGCAAAATATTCACAAACGCCCCAAAATCCTTAATCGATACGACCGTCCCCTCATAAATCTTTCCAACTTCCGGCTCCTCAGTCAGCGACTTTACCCAATCTAACGCCTTCTGAATCTTCTCTGGATCAGTCCCCGAAATCGTCACAAGTCCAGAATCCTCAATATCCACCTCCGCGCCAGTCTCGCTCGTAATCTTATTAATCATTTCGCCACCCTTACCAATCACCGCACCAATCTTATCCGGATTAATCATTAGTTTCTCTATTTTTGGCGCATAAGAAGAAATCTCAGCCCTCGGCCTATCAATTACCTCCATAATATGCTTTAGAATAAACATTCGTCCTTCATGAGACTGTTTTAAAGCCTTCTCCATAATCTCTACCGGAAGCCCATGCACCTTCATATCCATTTGAAGCGCGGTTACACCTTCCGAAGTCCCAGTCACCTTAAAATCCATATCGCCCGCAAAATCTTCAGCATCCATAAGATCCGTCAAAACGTACGCCTTATCAATATCTGACGCCTTAATCTCTGCACCTTTTTCAACATCAACCATAAGACCCATCGCTACCCCCGAGACCGGTCTTTTAATCGGTACACCCGCATCCATTAACGCCATACACGACGAACAAGTCGCCGCCATCGAAGTAGAACCATTCTGCGACATAATCTCAGTCACAGAACGAATCGCATAAGGGAAGTCCTCTTCGGATGGCAATACCGGAAGTAGCGCCCGCTCAGCTAAATATCCGTGCCCAATCTCACGTCGTCCTGGCGACCCAATTCGTCCCGGCTCGCCTACTGTATACGAAGGCGCATTGTAATGATGCATATAACGACGCTTCCCGTCCGTCACTTCCATCGTATCTACCTCTTGCGAATAAGACAAAGGTGCAAGCGTTACAATGTTCATCGCCTGTGTTACTCCGCGCGTAAAGAGCGACGAACCATGCGTCCTCGGCAAAATCCCAACCTGTGACGAAAGCGGCCTAACCTCATCCAACTTTCGCCCATCCGGACGCACCCCTTCCTCGACAATCCCTCGACGTACCTCTTTAAATACCGCCATCTCAAACGCCTGATCATAAACATCCCTTAAATTCTCATCATACCATTCAACTTTCTCATTGTCGGTCTCCCCCTGTCCATGAGATAAAGCAAACTCATCATGCATTGCATATTTTATATCATCTAAAATATGCGCTCTTTCCATCACGTTTCCACGTACATTCGAACCAAACTTACCAGAAGTCCAATCCGCCACTTCCTTCAAAATTGCTTCGTCGGGAAGAACTAATTCATATTCTTGTTCCGGCGCGTCTACTTGTTTAGCTAACTCTCTCTGTAAATCTAAGACAGGCTTTACGTTATCAACCGCCCATTTCATCGCATCAATAATCGTCTCCTCCGAAACCTCTTTCATACCGGCTTCTACCATCATCACTTTACCATCTTTACAGGCCACGACGAGATCCATAGGAGAAGCGTCTCGCTCTTCTGACGACAAAAAGCCCTTAAATTTACCATCAATCTGCCCAATCCTAATTCCAGCGATCGGCCCATCAAACGGCACACCGGCGTTCATTAAAGCAGAAGAAGCCGCAATCATCGCTACACAATCTGGGCGAAAACTCGGATCCATCGATAGAACCGTACAAACTACCTGAATCTCTTGACGATAACCCTTAGGGAACAACGGCCGAATCGGTCGATCTATGAGCCGCCCAACGAGTACCGCCTCATCCGCCGGCTTTCCTTCTCTTTTAATAAATCGCGAACCTGAAATTTTTCCCGCCGCATACCATTTCTCTTCATAATCAATCGATAGCGGGAAGAAATCCTGCACAACCGGCTTCGTCCCAACAACTACTGACCCTAGAACTACAGTATCGCCATATTGTACCAAAACCGACGAAGTAGACCTGAATCCTACTCTGTTTACCTCTAAGGACAACTCTCGCCCTAACCACTCCGTAGTCAACCTTACGGTCTTCTTACCATTAGGGTTTATAATTTCCATAACAATATTCCTTTCTCGGGAAAACTTCAGGTATTTGCTTAAGAAACACTAATCAGTCTTTTCGAGAGCATTGCGACCAACGGGGAGCTGGCGCAGCGAGCCCTGTGACGACAGGAGCGAGCGTCGCGCGCTCGAGGAAAGACTGATTAGTGTTTCATTAACCAAATATCTGCCGTCTTCCCAAATATGTTAATTTTCTCACCATAATTATACCAAATCTTGCTTTTTTAAGCAAAATATGCTATAATATATAAGATGCTTGCCTTTCGGCAAAATAGCTCTTTAAGGAGGTAAAAATGGGAAAAAATTACTTTATTTCCTCCATATCAGTAGAGGAAAAACTAGGATCAGCAAGAATAACAATAGAAGGAAACATACCCGTACCCAACGGATGCGACGATCCACTTGTCGAATTATTTAGACCCGTTAGGCTTAAATACTTCGATAGTAATAACCCTGACTCAGAAAAAAAAGATGACGGAATATTCTTCACGATACTAACAAACCACAAGGAAAACAGTGTCGTATGCACACTTATTCCGAGCAACAGGAGAGGACGCACTATACAGGTTTTCCTCTCAATCGCAAACAAGGCTCTTAAGGGTGGCGATGGACGCAGCGGAATCATCGCAGATTATCAGATGATTATCGAAAAATTCTTCTGCGATAGCGAAGGGCTTTCACTCTATCTTGACGCCACCGAACGCATCGAGAAAGCATCGGAAGAAATGAAAGCAGACCTCTGTAACGCCTGCGATGAAATCACGAAAAGATTCGTTAAAAAAAATGGTCTGAAAATGCCTTCCAGAAAAAAGAAAGCGAGGAAGAAGACAAAAGCAGAAAAAAGAGAGTCGGGCAAAGCTTATTTGAAAGCTCACCCGGAAATCCTCAACAAAAAACCCGCCAACTAAGGCGGGTTTTCCCATTCTTAAACTATTTCCTGAGGCCTAACTTCTTAACCGTCTTCTTATATAGCTCAAAATCGGTCTCTTCGAGGTAGCGTAATAATTTCTTCCGCTTCCCTACCATCTGCATTAAACCTCTTTTGGCCATAAAGTCATGTTTATTCTTCTTTACGTGTTCGGTTACTTCACGAATCCGCTCAGTAAGAATCGAAACTTGAACTTCAGGAGAACCAACGTCTGCTTTGTTTCGCTGAACTTTGGCAATAGCCTTGTCTTTATTCTCTTTTGTTATCATGCTGTATATTATACCACACCCCTAGAGACTTTACAAGCTATCTATTTAAAGTCCACCTTGCGAGAAGCTCTTTGGTAACCCTTCGTAAGAAGCGTACCTAGTATAATCGCGCCCATAACTGGTAAACCGACGAGAATTGCCGTAATAAACTCGCTACCATTCGTATTTCCACCAGTATTCGGCACCTTCATATCATCTTCCTCTTCTTCAGCATCAAATAGTTTAAGCTTGTACGAGAAGTACTTTTCCTCTTTTTCCTCATCTCCCTCTTTGCTTAAACCTACAACCTGCACAAACTCACCAGTTTTCTTCTTATCTTTCACCGTCAAAGTCATGTTATCTTTATCATAAGTATAATAATCCGTATCTTTTATCGAAAACGTCATCGTCTTAAATACCCCTTCCCCATTTTCGTGCTCAGTGCCATCCTTCATATATTTCAAAGAACTCAAATTAAACACATACCCATCTTTTGTTTCTGTCGGAGGAACAATACCAGCATACACTAAAATATTGTCCACCAGTAAATTCTCTAATCGAGAGTTACGAGCTACGTTGATAAAAGTAAGTTTATTCGAAAAGGCCCTAAGCGACAACAGACTATCGTTATTAGAAACATCGAGTACAGCTAGTTCGTTATGAGAAACATCCAAGTCCTCTAAAACGCCCTCCCTAGGCAAAGTAACTGAGGTTAATTTATTATTAGATACATCAAGCTTCTTTAAGGAGTTATTTAATGAAAAATCTATGCTAGAAATATTGTTGTCAGCAAGATCCAGCTCTACCAAATTTGTCAGATTAACAACTCCTCGAAAATTCGTTATTTTCTTATCAGGACATTCTATCTTTGTCAATTTGTCCGCATATTTCATAGCGCTATTAATATCACTAACCGGCTTAGGAGCCTCAGCTATTGATGCAATGTCGTCATCACTATTAACGGCAGCTATTATACACTGCTGCGCATTCCAGTCGAAGTAACTCGACGCCCCTTCCGCATGAGTATTCCCTACCGCCACGCTAGACGCAAGCGCTAGCGACAAAAAGCCGACCGAAGCGACCTTACACACTTTACTTTTTTGTATTAACATAGTTTTTTTCCTTGTTTATTTTTGTATATAACCTTTATGCTTAAGATGATACACCAAAAATCACAATTCGTCAAGCCCCACGCAACACACGATACTACTAACTTGCAAAAACCTCAAAAAATTATATAATATAAATGTGGAGAATCAGATTATATTAATAGATAAACCGGCCGGCCTTTCGAGCTTCGGCGTCGTAGCAAGAGTCCGTAGCCAGCTAAAAACTGAATTTGGCCATAAAGTTAAAGTCGGCCATACCGGAACACTAGACCCATTCGCTACCGGCCTTCTCATCATATTATCCGGAAAAATGACCAAAAAATCTAACGAATTCCTAAAACTTGATAAAGTCTATGAAGCTACCCTGAAACTGGGCTTCATTTCGACCACCGGCGACCCCGAAGGAGAAATAGAAAAGTATCAAAAAACCGACCAAGAAGAACCAAAAACCCTAAAAGAGCCCTCTCTCGCCGAAATACAATCCACCCTAAAAAGTTTCCTCGGCAAAATTACCCAAACCCCGCCCAAGTTTTCTGCCATCAAAATAAACGGACAACGCGCCTATAAACTCGCAAGAGCTGGCAAAGACTTCGAAATTCCCTCTCGCGAAGTTGAAATCTATGATATTAAAATCCTAGACTATAATTACCCGACTCTAAAAATCCGTTGCCATGTCTCTAGTGGCACATATATTAGAACTCTCGCCAAAGATATCGGCGAAAAACTTAATACCGGCGCCTATCTGACCACTCTCCGCCGCACAAAAATCGGCAACTACGATATAAAAGATGCACGTATGCTATAATATACTTATGTTAGTTTATGCATCAAAAATTCTTGGTACAAAAGTAATTAGCGTACAAGCTGGAGGTACAATCGGAATAATCGATGGAATCATCGTCGAACCAGATAACCTAAAAGTTATTGCCTTTAAAGTCGGCGGACCTCTAGTCGCAAAAAGCGAAAACTACATCCTAGACATTAATAGCATCCGTGAATATTCTACCTTTGGCATTGTTATCGACCACATTGAAGAACTAGTCGCTCCGAAAGACATTGTTAAAATCGCAAAAGTCCTAGAACTTAATTTTGACCTTATCGATCTCAAAGTCGAAACTAAAAAAGGTTCAAAACTCGGCAAAGTCATCGACTATACTATATCGAACGAAGACTTCATAGTCCAACAAATTATCGTTAAACGCCCGCTTATTAAAAGCCTCGTTGACCCCGAACTAACTATTCCTCGTAAAGAAATAGTCGAAATAACCGATTATAAAATCATCGTAAAAGACGAAGAAAAAGTTATCAAGAAAAAAGCCGAAAAAGAAGACTTTATCCCGAACTTTGTTAATCCGTTTCGTGAACAAGATTTTGCGCCAGCTGATACGAAAACCCCTGACGAACAAGATAATTAATTAGTTTATCATCATCATACTTAGCACGTTTCTTCGCAATTATTTTTCTAATTTCTTCCTCGTCACTACGTTTTTCTAAAACCCGCTCAATAGTCTCACGAGAAATTCCTTTCTCAACTAATTCCATTCCGAGCCGCTTCTTTGAAATTCCCTTCTTAACAAATCGATTCTCAACATAAGGCCTTGACTTGAATTCCGGCAATACATACAGAGTGACTCCCCGTTGGGATAATGGTGAAGACAATATTATTGATGAGATGAACTGTGAGCTGACATTACCGTAAATATTGGTCTCACCGCCAATATAACCAGGTTTAATTAAAATTGGTGCTTTTCCGTTATCTTTAAGTGATTTTGCCTCAATTCCCAGATAGTTAATGGAATTGATAAGCAAATCCATTGGACGAGTTTGTAAAGATTCATCGCCTGTTAAAATAACATCATTATCCGATAA
>JAGCAL010000091.1 GCA_017652715.1 Candidatus Saccharimonadota bacterium
AGGAATCGATAGTATCGTTACTGACCACCACGAAGTAGGAGAAACTTTGCCTGAAGCTATTGCAGTAGTAAACCCAAAACGCCGCGATTTTGACGACAAAGACTTACGGAATTTAGCTGGTGTCGGGGTAGCCTTTAAACTAGCGGAGGCTCTAGCGAAAGAGGGACTAATTACGTCCGGCCAAGAAAAATGGTTACTGGATTTAGTTCTAATCGGCACAGTTTGCGACAATATGCCCCTTACTGGCGAGAATCATATTCTTGGTTTTTATGGCCTAAAAGTCCTCGAAAAAACTCGCCGCCCAGGGCTTATCGAACTAATGCGCCGCGCCGGGGTAAAAAGCCTAAACTCCGAAGCTATTGGCTTTCAGATTGGCCCGCGCTTGAACGCTGCCGGCCGGCTCGATACCGCTGAGCTCTCTTTAAATCTACTCCGTGCAACCGACGGCCCGACCGCCGCAGAGCTGGCCGAAAAGCTAGAAAATTTGAATAAAAAAAGAAAAACCGAGCAAGTAGCGGCCACTAACGAGATTAAAAAACGTGGCGTGAGTGACGAGCCGGTAATTATTGAAACCGGCAATTGGCACGAGGGAATCCTAGGAATCGTAGCCGGGCGCCTAGTGGAAGAATATGAGAAGCCTGCCTTCGTTCTTACCGAGACCAAAAATGGGATTTATAAGGGGTCGGGCCGAAGTTTTGGCGATTTTAATTTAGCGGAAGCGCTCGAATTCGCTAAGGATGTTATTATTAACGGCGGCGGCCATGCGGCAGCGGCCGGAGTAAAAGTTGAACAAAAAAATCTCTACGCTTTCCGAGAGAAGATTAATGAATATTACAGAAGTTTAAACCTAAAAGACCAAACAAAATATTTAAAAACTCAGCCCGACCTAGAAGTAGAAAACCTCGCTGAACTTAGTTTAGATTTTCTAGAAGAGCTAAAACAGCTAGAACCCTTCGGAACAGGGAATGAAGAGCCGATTTTTCGCTTGAAAAATACCGAAATCTACGAAATTCGTAAGATGGGCGCCGAGGGCCAACATTTACGCCTAGACATGAAAGATAAGAACAGTAGAATCCTTAAACTTGTTGCCTTTTTTGCCCCTGAAACTTGGTTAACTCTCGATCCCGCCTATGATAAAATCGAACCTATTGTTAAACTTACTGAAAATGATTTCAATGGCGTCAAATCCGTCGAAGCCAGATTAATCGATTTATCGATACTAAATAATTCATAAAAACGTTTTAAATTTAAGCAGAGTGGAATAACTTTTAAGCAGAACCAGAATACCAAATTTTCCAGAGACGAAAACATTCATGCTTAATTGTCTGAACGATGGGAGTTGAAATTTTTTTGAAGTGTACCTATAATGGCGGCGGGTTGGCTTCGGAGTTTTAGTGGACCCTAGCAGAAGTAGCGATACTTGTGCGGTGTGAGGTGGCCATTAAACGACTAGTCTAGGATAGCCAGGTTACCAGGAAGGAGATGGAATGACTATACAGATCAATCTGCTATACATCATAATTCCAGGTCGGAAATCCGCACCGGAGAAAAAATCTAGCCGGCGATAAACTCGTAGACTAGATCAACCAACCTCGAAGAGCGTGCCTAGACGCGCTTTTCTTATGCTCCAATTATACCAAACTTCCAAAAAACCGCAACTTTTGTTATAGCTAACCTATGGTATAATTAGCCTATGAAAAAAGTCATCTTAAAATGTAAACTCTCTTCGCGGGACGGCTTTGAGAGTAAACTTAGTGAAATAAACTTAGATTTCTCCCCAATCTGCTGGCAACACGACCGTATTTATGTGCCGAAAAACTATAGAAAGAATTCTAACTATCCGCGCCTCGTTATGCGTACCGAAATGCAAGCGGTCGACAAACCCGCTAAATATAAACTAATTTTAAGGCGACATATTGAAGATTCTGGCGTTGATATTGTCGAAGAAACTACGATAAAAGATTACGAAGAAACAGTTAATATTATTTTACAACTCGGCTTTAAGCCGGCCGCCGAGGTTTCGCGTCGACGCCAATCTCTAAAGATGGGCGAAGGGAACTATATCTATCTCGACAAGGTCGACAACCTCCCTGGTTACTACGCAAAAATCGAATCTGACCTCTCGGAAGGCGACTCTGTCGCAGAGGCAAGATTAGACCTCGAGAAAACCTTCAAGGCCCTCGGCGAAGCCGATTTTATTGAAGCGCCGTATGCGGAGTTATAAACCTTTTTGCTTGCATTTATAGGCTGAAAATCTGAAAAAATAGTGATGGAAAGCCGGTACTGAAATACCGGAAGGCTTCCATCAAATTATTTTTTCAGATTTTCACCTCGACAAGCAAAAAAGGTTTATAACTATCCCCTTGGCGGTTCGCCATTCGGCTCGCCGAGCAATTTTTTGCTCTTAATCTCGTAGCGTCGGCCATTAACCGGCGAAATATAATAGTCCTCGTTCAAAAGATTTACAAACGTCGTTAAATCCTTATCATCCATAATAATAATCGAGCCATCGTCGTCGGTCATAAGATCTAGCTGCATCTCATCGGCGTAGTCAATTAGTTTTTCTTGCGGCATTTCTTCGGCTATATTCATAGCCTGAACCTTCTTAAGAGCTGGTTTTTTGTCAGCGAGCAGGGAATCAAGGGTCAAACCTTCCGCGAAAGAGAGTTTATATTTTTCAGCGAGCTCCTTCGCCTTTGCCTCGGCAATCACCTGAGACTTATAATCGTACTGGAAAAGGTTTTCAAACTTCGCTTGGTTAAATACGATAATATTGCCGTCTACAATTGCAACCTGGTTATCATCCGGCATCTTTAGAGCAATCTCCGCTGAGAACGGCTCAAACGACTCTCCATTTATCTCCCAGGACGAAGCTCCCTTTAGGGCCGAAGACGCCGGTAAAATCTTTGCGATATAAAAAACTTTCGTCCCATCATCTCCCCCAGGATAGGTAAACTTGGCGATAATACCTTTAACCTTCTTAAAGTCATGCTCATTTTCTGTAAAATAATCAATATCTTTATACTCATTCTCAATCAGGTGGATTAAAGTTTCCGCGCGCCCAACTTTCTCGAGGCTAGTCCGATAGATAACCTTATCTTCGCCGTCAGCTTTCTCGTATTCACGACACTCTAGACCTTTGTCGGCCTCCTCGATAATATACTTTATTGCCTCCTGCATGAACATCGATTTTACCGCGCCCGTAAGCTTATCGGAATACTTAATCTTAAACGGAGTGTAATTTTTATTAAATAAAAATAATTCTGCCGAAACGTTATTTTTTACTTCGTCGACTTCGTTCGCCCACAAGAAAACATCGAATTCTGTCTTTTCCATATTTACCTCACTTATTTTCTAATATTATAGCATATTGAATGTGAGAAAATCAGGATTATTTCTTTCGAGACATTTCGCGACCAACGAGAAACATGTCGAGAAGGGAATAATCTGATTTCATACCCTCTGTTCGGTTATTACAACACAAAACCGGAAAATTTCAACTAATTTTGTTCGGGAAAATAACAGGGAAGTTTTCCGCAGTTGTGGAAAACTTTAGCTCAAAAAATCCTTAAAAAAGCACTTGCATTTTTTAGTGAGTTATATTACACTTGAATTAGCGAAAAATCATACAAAAACGCTAAACAAAAAGTAAGTACCTTAAAAAAGTTTGAGATCGGCCAACTAGGAGCTTGGAGCGCGCATTACCCTTAGCGAGATGCGTCAAAACAATCGTGCGTTCTTTCTTAAACACACCTCCCAATAAAACTCTATATGGTCTAAAAACACAATAAGTCTCTCAACGGCTGCGATATAAGATTAGCTTCGCGCTGGTAAATCGTGGTGGATAAATTGTGTATCACAAACAAAAATCAAAGCAAACATAAACCCGCTTAAGTTTCTAGTTGGGCGATCTCAAACAAAAGTGTATTATAATAAATACATGGAGAAACTACATAATCCTGTATTGTTATCAGAAGTCCTAGCGACCCTGAAACCGCATCCCGGTGAGAGTTATTTAGACTTGACTGCCGGCTACGGGGGACACGCTAGTAGAATTTTGGATGTAACACGGAGTTATAAGGGCGCGTGTTTAGTAGACCGCGACGAATTTGCCATAGAGTATTTAAGGAGCAAATTCCCGTCGGAAGTGTCTATAAAAAACACCGACTTTTATAATGCCATGCTACAGCTTTTGGAGAGTGGAGAAACTTTTGATATCATACTTGCAGATTTTGGAGTTTCATCTCCGCAACTGGATATGGAAGAACGGGGCTTTTCGTTTCGGAAGGAGGCTCCGCTGGACATGCGCATGGATAGAAGGCAACAATTAACGGCAGATACGGTGGTGAATAAGTATAGCGAAAGGGAACTAGCTGATATATTTATTAAATATGGTGAGGAAAAGCCAGGACGCGCTAAGATGTTGGCTAGGGAAATTGTACATCATCGCCCAATTAGAACAACGGTAGAATTAGGAGAAATTATTAAGGCAAAATCGGGGTATTCAAAAACGCATCCAGCGACTAAAATCTTCCAGGCGATAAGGATAGAAGTGAACAATGAATTAGGAGAGATCGAGAAAAGCTTGCCACTTTTGCCAAGATTATTGAATAAGAACTGTCGGGTTGGGATTATCACGTTTCATAGCCTAGAGGATAGATTAGTAAAAGAGTATTTTAAAGAAGTAGCAAGTCATGGCGAAGAATCAGAACTTAGAATATTGACGAAGAAACCAATCGTAGCGGGGAATGAGGAATTAGTTATCAACCCGCGAGCCCGAAGCGCAAAGCTTCGCGCGGCTCAAGCGAATTGATAAAAATAAAAACATAAAAGGAGGGCAAATATGCCAAAACAAATTTTAATTGCGAATAAATCGCGCAAGCAAACCGTCAAGGTTCACTTTCGCTAAAACTTTATCGTAGGCTTGGTTTGTGGCTACTCATAGCAAGTCGCAAACCAATGCCTGCAAAGTAGGGGAGACATGGGCCGTAAACGGCTCACCAATAAGAGCTTTACAAGAGAGTGTGAAGTGTATGACCTTCCCGGGAACGTCCTTATAGTTCACTTATAGCTCTGGCTATAAGGACTCCCGGACTAAGACATGGTCAATCAAAACAAAAATAAAAAGAGCGAGGAAAAAACAAAACAATGATTAGTCAAACAACCTATGTTACCAGGCGTGAGCAGCAAATGACTTTTGCCCGAAATCGCAACACAGTTCGTTACACAAAAAGAAGTCTAGGTTCAATTTCGCAAATTGTGATTGTTTCTATGCTTACTCTAATTTTCGGTTTGATTTATGTAGCTGAGGGAACTAAGGCGACTGGTTTTGATTATGAATTGTCTGCCGTAGAAAGTGAAATTACTGAAATGAATGCTAAAAAAGAAGACCTCGCAGTAGAAAGAGCCCGTCTTACATCTGTAGCTGCAGCGAAAAATAGTACCGTAGCGGCAGCGATGGAGACCGCAACGGTATCTTGTTATGTCGCAGAGTAAAATCCTTTCTCGTATTAATATTTTGAAGTATATTGTTTTAGCTGCACTAGAAATTATTATAGTGCGGCTGTTTTTTATTCAAATCATAGAACATGCGGATTGGGTTGCAAAAGCCGATGAGCAGCACACGATTTTAGAGACAATCACGCCAAAGCGTGGCGAAATTTATATGATGGATAAAGGCGAGCCAGTGCCGATTGTTTTAAACCAGACTATGTATCAAGTCGTTATTGATCCGACCGTTACAAGAAAAGAGGATATCGAAAAAGTAGTTAATGACTACGTCAAAGACTATACAGTAGTAAATTTGGATGAGGTTTATAGTCAAGAAAATCTACGCTATGCCATCGTCGCAAAAGACGTTCCTCGCGAAAAAGCGGAAGAAATTGCCGATTCCGGCACTCCGGCTATCTGGTTAAAAAAGACTAACCGGCGCGTTTATCCAGAAGGGGAATTAGCTTCGGGGCTTCTTGGGTTTATGAATAATGACGGCGTCGGACAATACGGCGTCGAAGGGTCTTTGAATGATATGCTGGCCGGTAAAGAAGGTCTATTGAAAACTACCGCCGATATTAATAAAGTCGCGCTCTCGATTGGAAACGATAATGTAAGAGTACAGGCTGAAGACGGGAAAAACGTCGTACTTTCTATTGATCGCGGATTAGAGCGGGGAATCGAAGAAATTGCAGCCGCTACAATTAATGAAACTACGGCTGACCACGCTTCAGTTTTAGTAATGAATCCTAATAATGGCGAAGTTCTAGCGATGGCGAATCTGCCTAGTTATGACCCGAATAATTATACGGAAGTGACCGACGCGTCTGTATACGTTAATCAAATAACCGACGTACCTTACGAGCCAGCTTCGATTTGTAAGAACTTTGCCTTCAGTGCGGCGATTAACGAAGGGTTAATGACGGGCGACACGACCTATTTTAACCAAGGATATGAAATCGTTGACGGCTGGAAGATCGAAAATGCCGAGCAACGTTCTATATTATATGGTACTTTAACGATGCGTGACGCTCTCTATTGGTCGCTCAATACCGGCTCAATTTACGCCCTGAAATTACTAGGCGGCGACCCGAATTCTATTAACCAAACCGGTAGGGAAAAACTCTATGATTATTATCATAATAAACTTCGTCTAGGCCAGATTACCGGTATCGAGCTAATCGAGGCAGAAGGATATATTCCGGATCCAAACGAGGGTTGGGGTCGCGATTCGACTTATGCGAATATGACCTTCGGACAAAACCTCGGTATTACCATGATTCAAACTGCAACCGCATTTTCGGCGGTTATAAACGGAGGCGTTTATCATACACCGTATGTTGTCAAAGGTTTTTATGAAAACGGGGAATTGATAGAGGAAAAACAGGTTGAAGACGTAAATGACCAAGTCTTAAGCGAAGAAACCTCGACTATGATGCGTGAAATGCTGATCAATAACCGCAGCTATCGCAAGCGCGCCGGTGTCGACCGTGACGGCTATGCGATTGGCGGTAAATCTGGTACTGCCCAAGTAGTTCGCGACGGAGCATACGACGACACGATGAGTGAGCTTGTAGGCTCATATATCGGCTTTGTTGGCCCAGAAGGGGAGTTGCCAAAATACGTGATAATGGTTAAAATGTGGGGAGAGGGTCAAAGCATCGATAGCGGTCAAGCTATGACGATGTTTGATTCGCTTTCAAATTACCTAATAGATTATTTAAAGATTAAACCAGGAGCAGCTTAATGAATATTAGTGAAGAAATGTTTTATGGCTTATTACTTGCCCTTGCTGGATTTTTGTTTTCTATGGTATTGACGCCTTTCTATACGCATTTCGCCTATAAATATAAATTTTGGAAAAAACAGAAGAAAACTACAGTAGACGGCCAGGCTTTACCGGTCATGAGTAAACTCCATGCCCATAAATTTAAACACGTATTTCCGACTATGGCTGGGCTTGTCGGAGTCATTTCTGTAACCGCAGTAACTTGGATATTTAACCTCGACCGTGGACAAACTTGGCTACCGCTTGTCGGATTTCTCGGAGGCGCTCTAGTCGGCGTAATTGATGACGTAATTAATATCTTTGGGTCGGGAAGAGGTGCAGCAGGCCTACGCGGTC
Source organism: Candidatus Saccharimonadota bacterium (assembly GCA_017652715.1). Taxonomy (GTDB): domain Bacteria; phylum Patescibacteriota; class Saccharimonadia; order Saccharimonadales; family Saccharimonadaceae; genus Nanosyncoccus. The sequence goes on from JAGCAL010000091.1 coordinate 7,616, forward strand.
CGGTTAAATTCTTCCTAATTTCAGTAGTTGGTTTAACACTCGGCTGGTTTTTTGCCGTAAAACTAGGTTGGACTACGATACTAGTACCATTTATTGGAAACTTTGAAGTCGGAGTTTTCGCAATGATTCTGATTTTCGCCTTCGCGGTTGTCGCGACCTCGAACGCAGTTAACATTACTGACGGCCTAGACGGCCTTTCCGGGGGCCTTGCGATGATGGCTTATGGCGCTTTTGGCATTATCGCAATGTATCAGGGAAACATGCTGCTATTTGGCTTTTGTATGACGGTTGTAGGCTGGCTTTTGTCTTATATTTGGTTCAATGTGCCACCCGCACGTTTTATGATGGGGGACACTGGCTCGTTTGCTCTAGGAGCCGGTCTTGGTGTTGTCGCTATGATGACGAATTCATTCTTACTTTTGCCGATCATCTGTTTTCCGGCGGTTGTCGAGACAGCATCAAGCCTAATCCAGCTTATTTCGAAGAAGTTCTTCGGTAGAAAAATCTTTATCTCTGCTCCACTCCACCATCACCTAGAAGCAAAGGGTTGGGGCGAAGCTAAAATTGTGATGCGGTTTTGGATTATCGCTGGAGTCTGTGCGTTGCTTGGAGTTTTCATTGCTTCGACTGGAGGAGCAATCTAAGTGAAAACACGGAAACATAAAGCCGACCTCGTCATTATGTTTGCCACTATTGCTTTAATGGCGCTCGGGTTAATCGTGATTTATGCGATTGGACCGATGCGGGCTAATGTTCTGAACTCTACTTATGGCACCAATTACGACTCGAATTATTTCTTCTTGCGTCAGTTATTATCTGTAGGATTGGCGCTCGTAGCCTTTTTTGTAGCCTACTTCTTAGTCCCGTACCGATTTCTACAAAAATATGCTAAACCGTTAATTATTGTAGCTATCGCCTTGTCGGTATTGCTTTGGATTCTAGCTAAAATGGGTTCCAGTCTAGCAAAATGTGAATTAGGAGAATGTAGGTGGTTTAATTTAGGTTTCGTCAGCTTTCAGCCGGCAGAGTTTTTGAAGATTGCTCTGATTATTTATCTAGCAGATTTTCTCTCTCGCAAAAAAGAAGAGGGAACGATAGGTAGTTGGCGCGAATTTTGGCTTCCGCTTTTAATCGTATGTGGCGCTTCGCTCGGGCTAGTCGTAGTAGCGCAAGGTGATTTAGGAAGCGGCGTAGCGCTAATCGCGATTATTTTCGGTATGCTTCTTGCCTCAGGAATTTCCATGAAGCAATATTTAATTATGGTTGTAGCAGTCCTTGCGGTCGCAGTTTTAGCTGTAGCTACATCAGCTCACCGTATGGAACGAGTCGACGCATGGATCGCGACTTTGCATGGAACCGAAAGTTCAGATTCGACCTATCATATCGAAAACGCTATGATGGCAATCGGTGTCGGCGGAATGTTCGGAGTAGGTATTGGTAACTCTGTACAAGCTACCGGTTATCTACCTGAATCAATCAACGACTCGGTCTTTGCGATTATGGGCGAAACTTTTGGTTTTATTGGTCTAGTTTTGGTAATAATGGTATTCGGAGCAATTCTATTAAGGATGCTCAAGGTAGCGGATGGAACTGCCGAGCCGGATAACCGTTTGTTTGTAATCGGAGTCTTTTCGTGGATGTTGGCGCAAGTTGTCGTAAATATTATGGCTATGACGAGTCTGATTCCTGTAACCGGGATTACTTTGCCGCTACTCTCCTATGGCGGTACTAGTATGATTTTTATGGCCTTTGCGATTGGCGAGGTTTTGCAACTTTCGTGCTATACTAGTAGAGAGGGAATAAAACATGAAGATACTAGTAGTAGGCGGGGGGTCCGGAGGACACATTACTCCAGCCGTCGCCGTAGTACGTGAGATTATTGAAAAAAAGCCGCGAGCCAAGCTTGAATTTTGGACCGATTTTAAATAATATAAAAACGTTACAAAGCTAACTACCGAGATTGGAATGG
>JAGCAL010000092.1 GCA_017652715.1 Candidatus Saccharimonadota bacterium
AATTTCACTGGATACTTACAATATAGCTCGTATAATTCCTGTACTATTTCTAAATTCTTAATCGGACCAGTTTTCTTTTTCCAACCATTTTCCTGCCACTTCGGAGCCCACTTAGTTAAAACATTAATCCAAAACTCCGAATCACTATGAATTTCGCAACCTTCCGAACCTGCATATTTTATCCCGGCAACCATCGCTAAACCTTCCATTCGAATATTCGACGATCTTACTTCTCGTCCAAGCACAACCGGCTTCGCCTCGCCATCAACAATTTCAAGCACTGCAAACCCACCAGGACCCGGATTCGGGCTCGCACTTCCGTCCGTCCAAAGTATTTTCATACTATATATTATATACTATTTTATAATCTCGTCGATGATTCCGTACGCTTTTGCTTCCTCAGCACTCATCCAATTATCGCGATCCATATCCTTCTCAACTTGTTTCAAATCCTTACCGGTATTTTTCGCAAAAATCTCTGCGAGGCGCTTCTTTAGAAATACACCCTCGCGCAACATAATTTCCTGGTCAGTAATTTTTCCTTCCGTACCAGATGACGGCTGGTGAATCATAATTCGAGCATTAGGGAGACAATAACGTTTACCCTTTGCGCCAGAAGACAGAAGCATTGCCCCCATCGAAGCCTGAAGACCAATCCCAATAGTCTCCACATCCGGCTCGATATAATTCATCGTATCAATAATCGCAAGACCATCGTAAACCGAACCGCCCGGCGAATTAATATATAACTTAATTGGCTTTTTTGAATCCTCATGTGCTAAATATAACAACTGTGCTACCACGAGATTCGCCGTATGAGCATTTACGTCTTCTCCTAAAAACACAATACGGTCATTAAGTAGTCTAGAATAAATATCATAAGCTCGCTCCCCCTTATTTGTTTCTTCTACCACAGTAGGTACTAAATAATCCTTCGTCATAATTACTCCTTTATTAATTTCAATTTCTTATTTACTAATCTCAAAGTCGGAATATCACCTTTCTTTAATTGCTCGGAAATAATTTCTTCCGATAGTAACGACTCCACCTCATCCTCGATTTTACGACGTAACGGCCTCGCTCCATTCTTCGGATCATATCCTTCTTTAATTAAATATTCCTTTGCCTTCTCGTCGATTTTAATGCCAATTCCCTTAGTTGCTAAACGCCTCTTTAAATCATCAATTAGGTTATCAAAAATCTTCTCGACGTCCTTCTTAGTTAAAGCGTGAAAGACTAAGATATTATCTAACCGATTAATTAACTCAGGACGCATTACTTTTTTAAGTGCTTTCATTGCGTAAGACTTATTTTCTTCATATTCTTCAGCTAAAGCCTTTTTATCCTTAGCGGTTTTAGCCGTAAAGCCAAGCTCACTCTCGCGATACATATCCGCCGACCCAAGGTTTGAGGTTAAAATCACAATTGTATTATTAAATTTAATCTTATTACCTTGCCCATCAGTCAAAACGCCATCTTCTAAAATCTGAAGTAATAGATTAAAGACATCCGGATGAGCCTTTTCAATTTCATCAAAGAGAATCACCGAATACGGCTTACGACGCACCACCTCAGTAAGCTTACCGCCATCATCATAACCAATATAGCCAGCTGGCGCGCCCACAAGTCTAGACACATTATGCTTCTCGCCAAACTCACTCATATCAATTTTCACGAGTGCGCTTTCTCCGCCGAACACTTCACGCGCAATCACTCGCGCCAACTCAGTTTTCCCAACACCAGTCGGCCCCATGAAAAGGAAAGAGCCAATCGGACGTCTAGCATCAGCGATACCAGAACGACCACGACGAATTGCCTTCGCTACCGCAAGAACCGCTTCGTCCTGACCAATAATAGATTTCTTTAGCTCATCTTCCAAGTTCATCAACATCTTCATCTCGGAACCATGCACTTTCGAAACCGGAATACCGGTTTTAAGAGAAACCGCCGTCGCCAAGTTTTCCTCCGTTAATTTCGGATTCTCAGTCTTTTTTACGCCAGCCTTCTCAAGTTTCTTAATTTCCTGTTCAAGCTTCGCGAGTTCAGTTTTGTAATTCGCGGCCTTCTCATAATCTTCTTTCTCGGCAGCCTCAGTAATCTTAGATTCCAAGGTCGACTTTTCAATTTTGAGTTTCTTGTATTTACCACCGCCCTTCTTATCCGCAGCCACCTTCGCAATCGCGCTCGCCTCATCAATAATATCAATCACCTTATCTGGCATAAAACGATCATTGATATAACGTTGGCTCATCGTAATTGCTGTCTCAAGTATATTATCCGGAATTATTACACCATGATGTTTTTCGTAGTGAGACTTAATCCCCTTCAAGATTCTTAAAGTCACCGCAGCACTTGGCTCCTCTACCATCACAGTCTGGAAACGTCGCGAAAGCGCCTTATCTTTTTCAATACTCTTACGATACTCGTCTAAAGTCGTCGCACCGATCAAATTAATCGTATTTCGCGCCAAAGCTGGCTTTAAAATATTCGCCGCGTCCATGCTTCCTTCGCCCGAACCGGCGCCACAAAGAAGATGTATCTCGTCAATAAATAACAAAATCGAATCGTCGGAGGTTGCCTCGTCGATTATTCCCTTAATTCGCTCCTCAAACTCGCCACGGAATTTCGTCCCAGCCACTACTGAGCTTAAATCTACCTGGTAAATATGTTTACCAATCAAATTACCAGGGACTTCATTATTCACGATTCTAGTCGCAAGACCTTCAACGATCGCAGTTTTACCTACGCCAGCCTCACCAATTAAAATCGGATTTGATTTCGTGCGGCGGGAAAGCACCGTTACTACTCGCTCAATTTCGTTTTCGCGCCCAATCACGGTATCCAATTTGCCAGCCCGGGCTTCTTCGGTTAAATCCTTACCGTAACGATTTAGAAACCTAAGCGGAGATTTTTTCAAATACTTAGCTTTTTCGGCCTTTAACTTCTCGTCTTTTGTCTGCTCTTCTACTAAAGCCTCAATCTCATCCAAAACCTTCTCCCCATCCACCTTTAAGCCAGAAAGTATCAATGACGCCCGAGAGTTAGGCTGAGATAGCAAAGCATATAAAATATGCTCCGTACCAATAACTGACAGTCCCTGTTCTTTAACATAGCTTTGCGCCATCCTAAGCGTCAAAATCACCGCTTCGGAAAGCGACATCATTGCCATGTCTGAACCAGGCACCTCAACCGCGACCTTATTCAGCGCCTTTTCTACCTCCTCAAGCGTAGCACCCTGCTCGCGAACCATCTTAGCGCCAGTAGAATTATCCATCGACATAATCCCAAGAAGCAGATGTTCAGTCCCCATAAAGCCGTTATTATATCTTTTACTGTAATAGTCGGCCTTCTGTAGCGCAAAGCGCGCATTTTCCGACAAGTTATTCATAATTTCACTAAATTCAGCTTGCATATCCCCATCATAACAAATTAGCACTCCAACGTCAAGAGTGCCAGCTCTCGCTGGCACTCTCTGTTAGCCGAACTTCGCCCCTACGTATCAAAACCTTGAATAATTCCCCGGAGTTATTAACATAGTTTCTACCGCTTTAACACTTTCAGACTCCCAATCGGTCTGCGTGATAGAATACTGTATATTGCTATAATAATAATCATATTGCAAATCATCTATCGAAATAGGAGCCCCATATGGATATAAATCAGCCTTTGGACAACGCATCACGTAACCCAAATAATCACCATCCTCTCCGCCCCCCGTCTTAACAAAAGCAGGTATTGTTCCGTCGCCAACAGTAGACGCGGATACTCCTAAAGTTCTACAAGTTCTCTGATAACCATTACTCAAATACTCATAGCTGAGATTCGTCAAAGAATCAGGAATTTTTATCTTCATCCCCCACTCCCCTATATAGATATAATCTGCCGTATTTACATTATCGTCCGTACTATTATCTACATCTATTATTACATCCTCGCAATTATCAACCACCGATGTTTTATCAATTTGCTCTAATAAATCACTATTCTGCTTTTTTAAAGTTACAACCTCGTTATTCAAATTCGTTGTTTTTTGATTTCCATCCAGCATCGCCCAGACACCAAATCCAATCCCTCCGGCCGCCAAAACCGCAAGTAGAACCATACCTAAAATCATAGCAGTGTTCTTCCTCGGCGCCTTTACCTCTTCCGACGCCCCATGCTGAGTAACACTATTACCTCCAGTTGCGACACCACCAGACACTCCTTGTGGCATCTCTGGTTTTACATTATTTCCTACATTATTATCCGGCTGCATGATATCCTTTCATGATTACACTAATGCTTACATTATAACAAATTATCAATAATTTTAAAGCTTTTACCAATCACCATATTTCGCTAAATGCCACCAAAAACCGACAGCCAGTTTTTACTCAGCCCCTCACAACGAATTAAGGCACAAATTTACCAATTATTGTTTTATTCTTTATTGCGCCACCATCGATTCATCGAACTTCAAAACTGTACCATCTGCTAGCACGAAGACATTAGTAATAAAACCACCCGCTGTTGCACCTTTCTGACCAGTAGTTATTTTAACTACATCGACCACCTTTCCATCTAAACTGAGTGTCTTTAGAGTATAATCCCCATTATTCATTGCATCATAGAATGAAAAATACCTTACGGAACCATCAGCCATAATAAAACCGATATACGGGTCAAATTCTTGCGTCCCACCAAAAGCAGCCACCTTATAGACTTTTCCGCCCAATTCTCCTAAACTACACTCTTTCACATCCCAACTGCCATCCCTATCTTCATCTGACTCATAAGAGCACCCCAACAAATTCCCTTCATCTACAGTGATTCTAATACGAGGATTACCGGTAGACACAAATGAAACACGATCCGAAACACTAGAGTCTTGGCTGGATATAATCGGATTAACATCACCGTCGTCTGTGTCATCCTCAACAGTAT
>JAGCAL010000093.1 GCA_017652715.1 Candidatus Saccharimonadota bacterium
CGATGGGTGCATTAATTACTGAGATACCGGAAGAGAAACCGGCGGCGCCTGATATGGGCGGGATGTACTAGAAGGAAGGATCGAACTTTTCTCCGGAGGGGGTAGTAAAAGAGGTCAGCTAGAAAATTGAAATGGAAGTAGATTCCATTTCAATTTTTGATGAAAAAACAAAATAACTCCAATGGAGTGATTTTGGTCTTAGAGACTGATTACATATTATCTATGGACTCTACGAGGTAGAGGAGGGCTTCGGCGCGTTCAGTTTCGTCCGGTATTTCGCGAGCGACTTTGTAGGCAGGTTCGAGGACCGTGTAGTCCTTAAGGTCGTCAAAGATGTCGCGATAGATTCTGAATTTTTGAGATGGGTTAATATTGATTTTGTCTAAGACTGGGACTAAGTCGCGTAGAGCAGCTTTTTTAAGTTGTTCCATGTTTGGGCTGCCCGGGATTGGTTCAACTTCGGGTTTCTCTATAACTGGTTCCGGAGCTACTGGCTCAGTCGGAGTCGGAGCTGGTCCAGTGGTTGGTTCTGGAGCTGGCGGGAGATTTGGTTCTCCTGATAGATTCGGCATGGGTAGATTGTCCGGGGCTGGAACATTTAGATTGTTTAGTTCTGGAATGTTGGCGGATTCGAGCGGGGCAATCGGTTCAGGAGGTGGGGCAACCATTTCGATTTTTGCTTCTGGAAACGGTCCAATTGGCTCACCTAGTTCACCGGTATCACCTTCAGGAATCGAGGATGGAGCGGCTACTGGGTCAGAAAAAACTGGATCGGCATTAGTGTTATTTGTAATGTCGTCGATTGCTTTTTGCAAATCATTGTTTTCCGGTTGTTGATTCATTTTTACCCACCTTTTCATTATACTTATGTTAATAATAGCATGGACTGATTAAATACGCAAGAAATTTACGATTTTGTCGAGGAAGTCGAGTTTTACTTCTTCCATCGGCAAACGGGCGCCGAGGGCGTCGACGATAGCCTCGCCGCTACCGCCTGGGAAGTAAACTTTTGTGCTTAGACTGAAGCGCTTTTTCGGGATTAGGACAGCGGAGAAATGGGAACCTTCTTTTAGAATGCCGAAGGCTCGAAAGTCTTCGTATTTATGGAGGTTTCCTCCTTCGGTTAGGCCTTCTTTGTCTAAGGTATACTTAATTGTACGAGGAGGGCGGAATGAGGAAGTTAGAATCGCGACAACGCTCAAGATTACTAGGACTAGGAAGGTCCACCAGTTCATAAAGACAGAGAGAACACAGAGCGCAGCACCAACCACAAAGAGGCCGATATACCACCAGAAGTTTCGGTCGCGGGCGATATACTCTTCGGCTTCCCAAGATATAGCGTCTGTTGTTTTTGCCATAAGTTTATTATAGCATATTTTCGGAAATAGTTTCGAAATTAGTTTAGAAATAGCAGGGAAATGTGGTAAAATAGGAGCAATGGAGGGTTACCCAAGTGGCTGAAGGGGACGGTTTGCTAAATCGTTAGTCTGGAGTGATCTGGAGCGGGAGTTCGAATCTCCCACCCTCCGCCAAACCCTGGCGGGTTTGCACAAAAAACGAGATTACTATTCTCCCATTTTACAACATTTTAGAATCCTAGACTATTTTTAGGTTATGTGATATAATTCGGATTATGAAAAAGTTAGCAATATGTGTTTTATCAATGTTAATATTTGGCGGAGTGTTTCTCGCCGGCTTTTCTAATGTCTCGGCGATGACATTGCGTGAGGGCGCGGAGGCGGCACGATGTGATGGCTGTCCTGTAGATTTGTTCGGAAACACCGGGGTATTTAAGCAGGTAACGAACACGATTCTTTATATTGTTGGCATTATCGCAGTTGTTATGTTGATTGTTGGTGGTATTAAATATGTAATTTCTGGCGGTGACTCAAAGAAGGTAACGGATGCAAAGAATACGGTGCTTTATGCGATTATTGGCTTAGTAATTGCTTTCCTAGCGTTCGCAATCGTGAACTTCGTTATTTCGGCTCTTCCTGCTTCGCAATCGGAGCAACAGGCTTTAATTCAGGCTATTTACGGCTAGAACGGCTATGATTAGCTTTTTAGCTCCGGCTTGCCGGAGCTTTTTTAGGGCCGACTTCATTGAAGCGCCGGTAGTCCAAATGTCGTCTAAAAGTATGTAAGTCGCATCTTTGTTCATTTTAGCTTTCTTGTTGATTTTGTAGGCCGAGGAGGCTTGTCTTTCACGTTCTTTCGCGCTAGAACCGACTTGGACGGTATTGATTTTACGAACAAGGATTTTTTCTACTTGATAATTCTTACCGCGAATACGCGCGAGTTTTTTAGCAATGAGGAGGGTATGGTCAAGGCCACGAGCGCGGACGTGCTTAGTGTTTGTAGGAAGAGGGACGATGATGACCCGGCCGTTTATTGTTGGCAGGATAGAGTCTAGGATTTCGGCGAGCGGGTAGACGAGGGAACGATTCGAATTAAACTTAAGGTCATAGATTAGTTCGCCAATTAGGGAATTACGTTCGTCGACGACAAAAATGGCGGGGAGGTCTCGGCAGGTTTTACAGTTTCCGGTTGGATTTTTAGCTTTACAATTTGGGCAATAATTTTGATGATTTTTCAGGATGTATTTTTTACAACGGCCGCAAAGCGGGTTCCCCGTGCGCCCGCAACCCCTACAAGAGTGTGGCGCGAGGAGGTCAAAAAGGCTGACGATTGTTGTTTTTTTTACAATATTTGGCATATTTCTCTTGATTTTACTATAAGGATGGTTTATAATAAAGCATAACAATATAAGTGGAGGAAATATGGCTCGTACAAATAGTGACGATTTGCTGATGGAGGATGACCTTGCTGCAGCTTTCCTTGGTGGTGAGGAAGAGGTAGCGGCTCCTGTCGAAAACGAGACGACGGAGGAGATGGTGGTCGAAGAACCAAGCGAACCAGTCGAAGATGAGTGGGAAAATACCGATGAGTTTCCGGGACAGCTCGCCGTAGATGTCTATGAAACCGCGGATAAATTAGTAGTTAAAGCTCGAACTGCCGGTATTTCGAAATCTGATCTTGATGTACGTATTTCCGATAATATTTTAACGATTTCGGGGGTCTTGTCTGGGGGGGAGGTCGAACAAACGACGAGATGGCATATTCA
>JAGCAL010000094.1 GCA_017652715.1 Candidatus Saccharimonadota bacterium
CCGGAGTTACCGGTCATTTTGACCGACTCCTTTGGATCAAATATAATGTTTCCGCCCATTTTATACTTCAAAAACGCATACTTAGTCGCCGCCAAAGAAACGATGCTATCAGAAGAATCATATTCAGCCTGAAGCTCCTCGCGTACCATATTGAGCACATCAACCGCCTTCAAGAAATTCCCTTTTCTTGATGACATTTTCTCGTTTCCGGGCAACTTCACTAAACCATGTGTCAAATGCGAAGTCTTTTTAACTAATTCCGGCGCATACTGCTCTACAGATTTCAATACCACCTTCATATATTCAAGCTGTTCAGAACCAGTAATAACTACCGACTTATCAAAATGATAATCATCCCACTTGGTAAAAATCAACCCAACGTCCTTAGTCTCATACGTAGGTACACCTTCCTTATTAATAAATACTCTCGTATGTAAACCATATTTCTCGCCATTAAATATCACCGCGCCGTCAGAAACTTCATAAACCCCTTTTTCTAATTCTTCCTGTACTTTCTGAAGGCCTAAATTCGCCACAATAGATTCAGGATAATACTTATCAAATTTCACACCAATCGAATCATAAAAATTATCAAAATATTGGTAAGACAAATCCCTACCTTTCCAATACAACTTAGCAAGTTCCGTATCATGCAGCTTTTCAGCATTAATCCGATAAATCTCTTTATTTAATTTTGTAATCTCAGCTTTAGCTTCCTCATCATCTTCATAAGCAGCCGTTCCTTCTACATAACATCTCGCAATATCCTCAATCGTAAAATCTCTAGTCTCCTTTTGTAGTAAAGCGTACATCGTCTTCGCTACATGTAAACCAACATCCCCGCCAAAATTCGCGCGTATAACACTCGCTCCAGCATATTCAAACAAACGCGAAATACTATCTCCGACTATCGAAGTATATAAATGCCCAACATGCAAAACCTTAAATGGATTCGGATCCGAAAACTCACAAACTACCGTCCTATCAGCAAAAGTATTGTTTTTTATATAATCTGCAAAATTCTGGTTCAAATCATCTATCTGCCCTGTTAGGTAATCATCAGATATAATAAAGTTAATAAACCCCGGGAGAGAAAGGCTGATATTAAGATTCTGAGACCGTGTCCCGGACGGCTCGCTAGCCGTCCGAAGCGAACTCGCCCCGTGAAGACGGGCGCGAGTGAGCGTGGTCGAAGAATCTTCAATATCAGCCTTTATTTCGCTACCAATCTCCATAGGTGCTTTATGAAGCTCTTTAGCAAGCTTAAGCGGCGCATTTGATGAATAATCCGCATCAATATTTTCCGGCGCCGGCGAAATCTCCGGTTCAAAATCTAAACCGTATAGTTTTTGAATAGCTTTCTTGAGTTGCTCCCGAATTTCTTCCATATCTATTATTATATCAGATATTATGATATAATAAAGTAACCTGCGGGTATCGTATAACGGCTATTATGTATCCTTCCCAAGGATGAGACGAGGGTCCGACTCCCTCTACCCGCACCAATGATTCTGATAGGAGCAGAAATGGAAGATTGTTTCTTTTGTAAAATTATTAACGATAAAGACTTTTTTCTGGAAAACGATTTAGCCATTGCTAGATTTGATAATTTTCCAGTTAACGAAGGGCATTTGGAAGTTATTCCAAAGAGACATATTAAGGATTGGTGGGAGGCCACACCTGAAGAGAGAGTGGCAATTTTCAATCTTATAGACGAAGCAAAAAACGTTGTTGATGAAAAGTATCATCCTGATGCTTATAATATTGGCATGAATTTAGGTGAAGCAGCTGGACAATCTATTATGCATCTACACGTTCATTTGATACCGAGATATAAAGGGGATGTGCCTAATCCTAGAGGTGGAGTACGGGGAGTTATCCCACAAAAGCAAAATTATTAGACAAGCGATGAAGTACAAACCTTACTCCCTCTACCCGCACCAGTAATAAAAAACCCTTAGGGCTTCATTTCATTTCTAATACACGCCAAACATAGAAAAACCCACAAGCTAATGCCTGTGGGTATTTTAATATAGTAAAACGCATTGTTATCTCATAACATACTCGCCTCTGATTTCCTTAGAAACGCGCGCCGAACCACATATCACAGAATGATAGTAAACTCGTGCTTTACCATAAACTTCTGCTTCGTCAAAAACCTGCGTATAACAACCTGACACTTTTGCGTAATCATGAACTTTCGCATTACCACGAACCTCAGCGAAATCACAAACTTCCGCATGACCATAAACCTGCGCATGGTCGACAATCTTTGCGCTGGAATACACTCGTGCATCACCAAACACTTCTGCATAACCAAGAATCCATACGTGGTCATAAACCAACGCATTCCCATAGACCATCGCTTGGCCAGATATTCTCACACTACCATGAACTCGCGCAGAACCATAAATCTGAGCATAGCCGCTAACCTCTCCATAATGACCATAATACTGCGCATGGCCGTAAATCTGCGCATACCCCATAACCCATGCATTTTCATAAACTCGCGCAGAACCATAAACCTTTGCGTGATCTCGAACCCATACATTATCATAGACCTCTGCGTTGCCAAATACCTGAGCATTGCCATCAACCCGAGCATTACCATAAACATACGCATCACCATAAACCATAGCTTCATCAAGAACCCAGGCATCACCCTCATGAGAAAGATTCTTTTCACTCTCAACCCAACCGCCAAGATCTCCCGGATTTACGGCAAAACGAGGAATTTCAACCAAAGCCTTAATACGATATAGAACATGTCCATCGACTTCTCGCGTCTTCTTTGTAAGACAGTATTTTTTTGTCTCCTTCATCTTAAAGTGCACCTCCCTTCAATATATAGACCCCATCGGTTTACGCTATATATAATAACATATTTCAGCACAAACATCAAAAACGACAATGTCGCAATATATTAGTGACTATTCAAATTCTTCACTCGGCTCTTTAATCTCAATAAATTCACGAATCTTATCTTCTTCGCTTAGAGCCTCAAACTGCCTATCAAATTCCGTAAACGGCACCTTAATCGAAACAAAATTCACTTCCGCATCCGTCTTTTTTATCAATTTCACAAAATAATATCCATCCCCATTCATCGAAAGAAACTTCCCGCTGCTCGCTTCAGGCTCTAACTTCATAGCCTCCGCCGCACGTCCACCATCAATATTCTTACTATCAACTAATCCACCAGTCTCCTGATAGATAATTTGATCTCCTAACTGCTCAGCTACCGCTTGGTAATCGTTCCCATTTTCTCCAAGCATTTTCTCGACATTGTTCGCAATCTGATTTGCTTCCTTATCAATCGTAACCTCAACTTTTGCCTTAAGTAACGACAAATAAAGCATACGTTCATACTCTCGCCTATCTAGACCGAAATTATCCTGAATAATCTTCGTAAACCCATCCTCGCTACGGTCTATTCCGCCAATTTTCAAATGACGCTCGAACTCTTCATTAACTTCTTCATTCGTAACCTCAATATCATATTCCTTAGCCAGTTTAATAGCATAAGTATATTTCTCAGCCTCAGTCAAAGCAGAACGCTTATACTCAAGACGAAGATCCTCAATCGGAGTTTCATCCATTTTACTACTAGCCTGCCTCTCGACCGACGTAATACTACTACGATAAAGCATCAGATAATCCGAAAATCTAGTATTCTCCGAATCAACATTCGCAACCGAAATCGGCAATATCTCAGTAATCTTAAAAAGCAAATCATCAGTCCGTCCTAAACGATAGAGCGCTAACCAACCGCTGATTAAAACTATAGCAATCATAATTGAAGCTATCAAAATCGTATTAAGCACAATTCGATGCTTCGCCCACTGAAGAGGATATTTAAACTTGCGGCCCTTTGCCAAAACTTCCTCGCGCCGCTCCTCAACCTTTTC
>JAGCAL010000095.1 GCA_017652715.1 Candidatus Saccharimonadota bacterium
TGGTGAACCTTCGGTGTTCACAAGGATCGTGATATCGCCGTCAATTGCGACATTTGTAGGTGCATTGCCACCCATGATTTTTGACATTGCCTGTGCTACAGCATCGCCTTTATTCGTATTCATCATCAAAAGCACCGCCGCGATGATGCCACCAATTAATATCACGGCACCAATAATGATACCAACGATTAGTCCAGTCTTCTTTTTAGTTGGAGCAGCCGTTGGTGCCACTTTCTCCATTGGGCGACCATTCGGATCCAAAGATTCTACTGGCACACTTTGTGTGACAGTATCGCTAGCGACCGGCGTCGCTGATTCCGTTACCGTTGGCTCCGGTGCCGCCGCTGGCTCCGCAGTCGGCGTTGGTTGTGTTGGTGCTGGCGCAGGATTCGTGCCCGGCGTCGCATTAAGGGGATTAGGGGTTGCCCCCGAGTTTCCATCCATAAATAACTCCTTTATTTTATAAACCTTAAAGCCATTTTAGCATAAGTTCCATTTTTTTGGTATATAATAATAGTATGGAAAATAGCATAATTACAAACATCAAAGCAAGACAAGTATTAGATTCTCGTGGTAACCCCACTGTGGAGGCAGAGGTTTATCTTGATAATGGCGGCTTCGGCCGCGCCATTGTGCCATCGGGTGCTTCGACCGGCTCTGGCGAAGCCTTAGAGCTCCGTGATGGAGACAAGACTCGCTACGGCGGTAAGGGTGTTCTAAAAGCTGTCTGGACCGTTAATTCGAAAATTCGCGATGTGTTAGTCGGCAATTCTTCTGAACAAAGACTGGTCGATGAAATGATGCTGGAGCTAGATGGTACGAAAAATAAATCTGGCCTCGGCGCTAACGCAATCCTAGCGGTTTCGCTCGCTAACGCGAAAGCTAACGCGCGGTCTTTAAGGCTGCCGTTTTATCGTTATGTTGCGGAACTAGCCGGTACAGTGGACGAGATATCGATTCCGATGCCGATGATGAATGTTATGAATGGAGGCGAACATGCTTCCTGGGCGACCGATTTTCAGGAATATATGATTATTCCGAAGGGGGCCGGCAATATTGCCGACGCGGTACGAATCGGTGCAGAAGTTTTTCATACATTAAAGAAGGTTTTGGCCGAGCGTGATTATCCGACTACTGTGGGTGATGAAGGTGGCTACGCTCCGAGAGTGCGCGAAGGCAATAATGAACCGCTTGAGCTAATTAAAATCGCCGTAGAAAGAGCTGGATATAAACTATATGACGACATCGCTATCGCTATGGACATCGCTGCCAGTGAATTCTATGTTAACGACCATTATGAATTAAAAACCAATGGTGATTGGAAAACGGCTGATGACATGATAAACTGGTACACCTGGATTGTTGATAATTATCCAGTAGTCTCGATCGAAGACGGGCTCGCTGAAAACGACTGGAAAAACTGGCGTATTATGACCGAACGACTAGGCGATCGTATCCAACTCGTCGGCGACGACCTATTTGTTACTAATACTGAGCTACTCGCTCGTGGCATCAATGAAAAAATCGCCAACGCAATCCTAATCAAACCAAACCAAATCGGTACTCTTTCGGAAACTATCGACGCGGTACTAATGGCGAAGAAGGCAGGCTTCGGCACTATTATGTCGCATCGTTCAGGCGAAACTGAAGACATCTCAATCGCTCATCTTGCCGTCGGTCTTGGTACTGGCCAAATCAAAACTGGCTCACTCTCACGTAGCGAACGTATTGCTAAATATAACGAACTTATTCGTATCGCAGATACTAACTCCAGATTAGGCCTAGTAAACCCATTCTAAGACAATAAGGCTCATCCTGATAAAGCGACAACTGAAATGTCTTTTATTAATAGTATAATAGGCTTGCTATCGAAAAGACACTTCTGTTATTTCGTCTACAAATATTATTTCCTCGTCAAAGCTGAAGCTTCCTTAAACCCATCATAGAAGTTTTCGGAAATTTTCGGATGACCAATCTTATTTGCAGCCTTAACTACTTCTTCTAGGTCGTCCGTCATTCTGAAAATCTTAGTATCTTCAGCCGATACCAGTTTCATTTCGACCATCTTTGAGATAATCTTTTCAAAATTCTTCCAATAAGCCTTACCGATTAAGAAAACCGGCATTCTCGGCATCTTGTTTTCCTGCATAAGACATAGGATTTCAGCAATCTCATCCATCGTTCCAAATCCGCCTGGGAAAAATACAAAAACTTTAGCCGACATAGCGAGTGAAACTTTGCGTGCAAAGAAATATTCGAAAGTTAAACAGTCGGTTAGATATGGATTGGGCTTTTGCTCGTGCATAAGGGTTATATTAAGCCCAATTGTCCGCCCGCCGATTTCGTATGAGCCATGCGAAGCTGCTTCCATAATACCCGGCCCGCCCCCAGTAATTACCGCATGGCCATTTTCGGCTAACATTCTACCTAGCTTATATGCCATTTGGCAATACTTATCATCTTGTGGCAATCTCGCCGAGCCGAAAATTGTTACGCCCTGAGGAAACGAGCGTACGATTTGTAACCCCCGCGTTAAATCCTTCGCGTAAGCATTAGCTCTCTCTAAATCTTCGATCGACAGTTTCTTTAATAAATCTTCGTAGGCCCCTAACATAAAACTCCTTTCTAAATTTTTTGAATTGGCATCGGGTGCAGCCGTTCTTTACCAGTCAATATACCTCTATTTGCGCCGAGTTTCGATACAACGGATGTCGAGTTAGCTGAAGCAAAAATGAGAGAATTTCTAAAAGAATATCCAGCGGCAAGGTGCGCCAAAAATCCAGAACCGAAGGCATCGCCCGCTCCGGTCGCATCCTTAACTTTCTGGTCCTCATAAATTCCAAAGCGATATGACTCCGTGCCATTACTTGCAATCCCGCCCATTGAACCATCTGTGATAATTACGGTTTCAACA
>JAGCAL010000096.1 GCA_017652715.1 Candidatus Saccharimonadota bacterium
GCCCACTATTTTCCATGTTTAAATTATACCACAAGCTTTATGATAAATCACTAGCTACGCGGTTTACCTCCTCTATTGATGTTATACCCGATAAGGCTTTTAGCATACCGTCTTGACGCATCGTAACAGTTCCCTTTTCTTTTGCGATGCGCATGATTTCATTAGCAGTAGATTGATTAATAATACATTTTTGGATATCTTCGTCGACAACAATGGTCTCATAAAGACCGGCGCGGCCTTTATAGCCGTTCGGGGTTTCTTTAGTATTCATGCCGCGTGCGAGCATATAATGGTCGTCATTTCGGACCGGAAGGCCCGGATAGCCAAGATCCTCGCTGACGGCAGCGACATCTTCTTTGGTTTTTGGTAAGAGATTGCCGATAATTGAATTAATACCTTGGGTTTCGACTTCGGAAGATTTGTACATCTCGCGTTTTTCGGTAATGCGACGAACGAGACGCTGGCCGATAACGACGTTTAAGGTCGACGAAAGCAGGAACGGCTCAATACCCATGTCGAGAAGACGAGGTAAGATGCCGGCGGCGGAGTTTGTATGAAGCGTCGAGAAAACGAGGTGGCCAGTAAGGGCGGCCTGGACTGCGAGACCGGCAGTTTCGGAATCACGAATCTCGCCGACCATAACTACATCAGGGTCTTGACGAAGAATAGAGCGAAGTCCGGAAGCAAAGGTTAGTCCCGCATCGACGTTAACTTGGATTTGGTTAATGCCGTCCATTTTATACTCGACTGGGTCTTCCAAAGTTACGATATTGATTTCTTCGGATTTAATCTTTTGGATTAAGGCATAAAGAGTCGTAGATTTACCAGAACCGGTCGGACCGGAAGTTAGAATCATGCCGTTCGGTTTTCGTATGCCTTCTAAGACATCACGAAGAGCGCGGCCGCTCATGCCCATTTTTTCGATTTCCATAGAGACGCCGGTTTTATCAAGTAAACGAATTACGACTTGCTCGCCCCAAGTAACTGGCGAAATAGCAATACGTAAATCGATTTCCTGATTGTCGACTAGAACGGTAAATTGGCCGTCTTGCGGGATACGGTGTTCATCGATTTTTAGATTCGAGAGGATTTTAATACGAGAAACTAGGGCTGGGGCGATGGTTTTCGGAAGTTCCATGATTTTACGAAGTACGCCATCAATACGGCAACGGATAATGAGTGATTTTTCGAGCGGTTCGATATGAACATCGGAAGCTTTAGATTTCGCGGCGTAGCTTAGGATTGTTGTTAAGGCTTTCGAGATTGGCGAGTCTTGAACAATAGTTTTAACGTCTTTTTGCTGACCGACTTCTTCTTCGGTACCGGCTTCTTTTACGGCTTCTCGAACTCCGGAGAAATCGCCGTGGTATTGGTCTAGAATATCGCGAATACCACGTTCAGATGCCATCCAAACGCGAATCGGCTGGTTAATGAGATTCGAGAGATAATCGGTCGCCTGGACGTTAGTTACGTCAAGCATCGCAACGTTCAAAAGCCCATCTTTTTCGCCGAGCGGAACTGCCATAACTCTCGCGCATGCTTCGGCTGGAATGCGCGAAAGAATATCTTGGTCGATAGTGATATTTTTTAGTTCGACATATGGGACGCCGATGATTGCGGCAGTCGCGCGAGCTACCATGTCGCCGTTTATGGCGTTATTATTAATTAGCTCAGTTAAAACCGACTTGTTCTCAGTGTTGGCGCGTTCGGTAATAGTATAGACTAAATTAGCGTCGGCCAATCCTTCGCTAATGAGGAGGTCGATAATTCTGATTTCGGCGTCTTTAGTCAGGAGTGCCATTATTCACTCCCTTGATTACTTCCGTTCGTTTGTTCGATACATTCACCGCGTTCGTTATATTCTGTACAGTCACCGACGTAGACTTCTACGGTCGGGTCAATTGCTTTATAGTTAAAGACTTCTGGGTCTGGGTCGACGAGATTGGTATCGACTGACGAGGTGATAGTTTTAACCGGGAAACTAGCAAGGGGCATCATCTGGTCGATTAATAAATTCGTTACGAAGTAAGCAATAAGAATACCGACAACAGCAAGAGCGATAGATGTAATAAGATCGTTTTTCATTAGTTACCCTCCTCCGGCGAAATAGTTTTTGTTGTTTCGGAAATAGTTGACTTATTGGTATGATAGGCAGTTGCTTGTGCTCTTAGCGAGAGACTCGCGTTTCCGCTCCATTCAATAGTAGCGCGTTCGATATTAAACTCTCTGATTGAGCGTTCAATATTATTCAATACATTCATAGTTACTCCGGAATCGGCTTCGACGATTAGATTAACTGCGATGTTCTCGAGCCCATCGATTGAGCTAGAAGCGTCAGAAGCATTTCCTGGGCTAATTGATTCTGGCGACCAGCCGGAAATGTTGAATATGTTATTTAAGCTAGCAAGTAAGGCTTCTTCGTTTTCGTACGCTGGAATGGCGTCCGGAATAATACGGAGGGCTGAGCAACTTTTAATGAGTTGACTGGCAGCGTGTAGTTCGTTGGCGCCCTTAGCCTCTTTGGAGGCTTTTGTGAGCTCTTGGAAGGTAAAGCTCTTTCCGGTTTCTGGGTTAATGCAGTTCGAATTCGTTTCTTTAGGAACAGAATTTAATGCTTCATTTGCGGCGAGATTTTCGAGAATCTCGTAGCGCAAGGTTCCAGGAATTTCGGAAGTTTCGATGGCGTCTGGATTACATTTTTCTAGTTCACTATCGGAATAGATACTA
Organism: Candidatus Saccharimonadota bacterium; assembly: GCA_017652715.1. Classification (GTDB taxonomy): domain Bacteria; phylum Patescibacteriota; class Saccharimonadia; order Saccharimonadales; family Saccharimonadaceae; genus Nanosyncoccus. Next base: position 2,728 of record JAGCAL010000096.1, read on the forward strand.
CCGCTTGGTTTTTTACAAACGCCGGTTGTTTCGATAACTTTAGAATAGGTGGCGATAGATTCTTCCTCCGCCATGATAATTCGCGTATTGAAGGAGATTGTCTTGATGAAATGTAGAACTAGAGCAATGGCGATACCTAGAAATACGGCAGCGCCAAATACCGCAAGAAGCATGTATTGTTGCGCCTGGGAAATCTTTGCTCGTTTACCTATTGCGATTTCTTTTGCCATTTTAGTTTTCTCCTCTATTTGCAGCATCTGAACTGCAAGTTGTATCACCTTCTTTACAATCGGTAGCGCGTTCTCCAAACATAGCCTGAATTTGGATATAAGAGTCGGTTACGTTACGGCGACCAGAAGGAGGAATCGCGAGCAAGTGTTTGTTGTTGAACTCGTAGGTTTCTGGGGCGAGGGTGATGGTTGCCGAGAAGCGGAGAACTAGCTCGTTAGACGAGTCGCGCCCGTTAGACGAATCGGAGATTACAATGCCGTCCGTACCGTCTGGAATTAATTTACAGCTTTCGTTCTCTTCAGTCCATTTCGGCGAGCTACTGTTTTCGGTATTGTCACCGGTATAGGTTATACAGGCGCTTTCGAAATGAGCAACATCGGAGATTTTGCCGTCTAGGCTCATATATGGTTCACCCTTGACGGCGGTTTCTTTATACCAATCGCTAAATTGCGGAGTGCGCCAGATTCTAACTACAGTCTGACCATTATAGTCTTCGGTCGCGTAATCACTTACGGAAGTGTCTTCGCTCGTGGAGGCGTCTTCGCTCGATGAAGTATCTTTCGACGGATTGCAGCCCTCGCCGTTGATAGTCCAGAATGCGTATCTTCCCCTCGTTTCGTCTTTAAATGTAGCGCCGTCGGCACCGGCTTCAATCATACAATAGGCCGGGATGATTTCGCCGTTTTTGTCGACATAGTTACCGTAGTCATAGCGCATATATTCCATACTTTTCTTGAATGATTCTAGAACGCTATAATCGATGAACGGTTCTTTACCGGCGTTAGCCTGGGCGTCGAAGGACAAGGTCGGTTGACTTTCGGAAAGGTTAACGTTTAATTCTGAAATTGTAATTGTGTCGGCTCCGGTCGGGATAAGCGCCGCGAGGACGTTAAAGGTACGCGACAGAACTTTTTTATTATCGCTTAGTTTAGCGAGGTCGCCGAGCTGGTCTTTTATGGTTAGGAAGTCGTCTAGGTCGCTATAGGAATTGAGCTTTTTCGATAACTTGTCTAAAGTTGCGTTTTTACTATTGACGGCGAGTTGTTGACCGCCGGCAATGAGACCAAAAAGGAGCGTCACGCCAGCGCTAGCCGCAGCAACTACGATACAGAGGAAGAAAATAAGATTGCGTAGTTTAAGCGTTCTAATCATTTCGTCTTTAATATCGGGGACGAGGTTAATTTCGCGTGCCATTAGTCATTACTCCTTTCCGATAATCCGATTGCGACGGCAAATTCGCTCGCAACACTCATGAGAGCTTGCTGTTGTTCAGCAGTTGTACGAACGAGTTGCCACGGGTTTCCTTTCATGGTCGGGACATTAGTTTTCGCTTCGATGAATTCTGTAAATAGCGGAATCATGCCACCGTAGCCAGAAAGTACGATACCGCCGACTTTACCTCCGAGATATTTCGTCTGGAAGAAGCGAACGGATTTTGTTAACTCGGATGCGAAGTTGTCGAGATGGGTATTTAGGACTTTGAAGACTTGGCCCTCGACTTGGGTTTCGTCGAGACCGAACTTCAGGATGAATTGTCGGGCCTGATCTTCGCGAACATTAAGGCTAGAGGCAACGGCTCTAATTAGAACGTCGAATCCTCCTGGAACTGAACGTACAAGACGGGGTTGGTCTTTATAGCAGATTACAAGGTCGGTCGAATTTTCACCGAAGTCGACGATAAGAGTTGCGTCGATTGCGCCTGGGATGTTTAGAGACCTAGCGGCTGCTAGGGGTTCTGGCTCCATAGCGATAATATTAAGTCCGGTTTTTTCAATCATTTCCATAGTAGCTTCGGCGTAGTCTTTTGCGACAGACGAAATTAGAACTTCGGTTTTCGCCGGATCATTCGGGCTTAGTCCGAGAATCACGTAGTCGGCTTTAGCATCGCTTAAAGCCATCGGCACATATTTATCCATCTCATATTTAAAGGTTTTTCTAAGCTCTTTTTCGGGCAAAGTTTCTGTTTCAACGACAGATGTAAAAGTTTTGCCGGCTGGAAGGCCTAAGGCAACATTTTTTGTTCTAATACCGGCTTGGTTAACGGCACCTAAAATAGCCTCTCCGAGTCGTTTTTTGCCGAGGTCAGAAGAATCTTGTGTCAGTTTTTTATCGATAGGGACATATGCGAATCTTTGGAGTGTCCAACCGTGCTGGCTATCACCAGAAAGTTGTACGATTCGCATCGAATTAGTCCCAATATCAAGGGAGAAGAAGTCGCCCACGCCATGTAATAAGTTCATGCTTATGATTATAAGCTTATTCTTTTTATTTTGCAAGTTTTAGATAATAAAATCGCTCTCTATTACCGTTTTTTCCTTTAAGGTCATTGTCGTGTTTATTAAAAATAACGAAATTGTTTTTCCTTAACCATTGTTCAAAGTTTTTAATTATTTCACGACGAATAGTTTCGTTTTTTACGATCCCCTTATTGAGCTGGTCTGGACGAGCTTCGAACTGGGGTTTTAGCATAATGAGAAAATCAGTGTTTTTATCCGCGAAATGGATTTTTGCATAGTTTAGAATCTTCGTGAGAGACAAAAATGAGACATCCGCAAGAATGACGTCGATTTTCTGATTAGTTCTAAAATCAAAAATATCAGTTTTTTCGTGTAGTTCGATACGGGGGTCTGATTTTAAGAGTGGCATCATCTGCTCAGTTCCCTTTTCGACGGCTATTACTTTTTTTGCGCCATAATCAAGGGCATATTTAGTAAAGCCGCCGGTTGAGGAACCTATATCGAGAGTGACTTTGTTTTTGAAATCAAAATGGAAAAAGCTTGCCGCGTCGGATAGCTTTGTGTATCCTCGAACGTTATTTTTTACGTTCACGATAGGCTCCGGTTTCGGTATCAACTGAAACTACATCGCCTTCTTTGATAAAGGCAGGAACCTTAATTACGACGCCAGTTTCAAGCGTAGCATCCTTCATGACCGAGCTAGTCGTGTCACCTTTGACTGCGTTTTCGGTATAAGTAACGGTTAGCCAAAGATTTTTAGGTAGCTGCAAGTTAATCGGCGTGCCGTTATAGAATTGGATGTCCATTTCGTCGCCGTCTTTCATGAAGTCTTTAGAGTCAGCGACCATGTCGGCACTAAGTTCATATTGTTCAAAGCTTTCTGGATCCATGAAATAGAACTTTTCATCGTCCCGGTAGAGGTATTGAACTTTTTTATTGGTAACTTCGGCAGGCTCGATTTTCTCTTGTCCCTTAAAAGTCTTCGGGAGCAAGGCGCCAGTTATCAGGTTTTTTACTTTAACGTTAACAATGGAACCGCCCCGGCCCATAACTTTTTGTGAGTACTCAACAACCTTGTATGGTTGGCCATCCAAGGTTATTAGAGTATTTTTCTTTAAATCGGTTGGTCCGTACATAAAACTCCTTAGCTATTTGATACAAATGGTAAAAGTGCTAGATGACGAGCGCGCTTTACAGCAACGGCAAGTTGGCGCTGTTGTTTAGCAGACAAACCAGTTTTCGAGATTGGCTCGATACGGCCATAAGCATCGATATAGCGTTGTAAGGTTTTTACATCGCGATAATCGAAGTATAAATTCGGGTCACTTTTTATCCTTTTCATATAATTCTCCTTCGCTTTTGATTATTAGAATGGAACATCGCTTAGATCGATTTCCTCGTCAGGAATATCGTCGGGGATATCGGTTTCGGGAGCGGAGCTTCCGCTGTTCATATTAGAGCCGCCGGTTGGCGCGCTACCGGTAAAGTTAAAGTCTTCAACAACGATTTCGACACGAGAGCGCGTTTGGCCAGAATTCTTATCTTCCCAACTGCCCTGATCGAGGCGGCCGGAAACAAGCACGCCAGAACCTTTTTTAGCATATTGGTTAATCATTTCGCCAAGTTTACCCCAGGCTGAACAATCGATAAAGGAAACGGCTTCCTTTTGCTCGCCGTTTGAGTCGCGATAAACGCGGTTTACGGCAACCGAGAAGCTACAAACCGTAGCGCCGTTCGGCGTAGTGCGAAGTTCTGGGTCACGAGTTAGATTACCAGTAATAATAGCTTTTGAAAATCCGCGCATGTTAAGCTCCTTTTTCTTCGTTTGACTTAGTATCTTCGTTTGCCGCTTTTTCCGCACGACGAGCAGCAAGTTTAGCTTTTCTTTCGTCGACACGAACGAGAAGATGGCGCAAAACTTCGTCGGTAATGTTTAGGACGCTGCTGATTTTAGCCGGCGCCTCAGCCGGAAGTTCAACCACGAAATAGTGGAACACGGCAAATTCTTGACCCTTGACTGGGTAAGCGATACGCTTTTTGCCGTCCGCTTCTTCTTGTTTAATTGTACCTTTTTGGTTCTCGATAAGTTTTTTGACTTTATCGAGAGCGGGGTCCAAATTCATCTCAAGGTCAGGATGAAATAGAACCGTGAGTTCGTATTCTTTCATAAAACTCCTTTGGTTAAAGCAAACACAGCTTAACTTGTTTGCTGAGCTAATATTAGAGTTATTATAGCATGAAAAGAGGTTAGTGTAAAGAGGTTAGTCGGTTAGAGTGTAGTCTAGGTCGCTTGGGTGTGTAACTTCGATTCGAAATCTGTTTGGCGAGACGCCGAAGGTTTCTAATTTTTCCTTTACCTCATCAATGTAGCCTTTTTCTTCTGATTCGGTGAAATCGGCTTTGTTTGGATTGATGCGAAGTGCCTTGTCGTCATCGTATGATACGACGTTAAAATCGTTAAATGTGGATTGTTCTATATAGGCTGAGGCATAAAGATTTCTGTCCTTATCGTCATATTTACTGCTACACTCGTGACTCGGGTATTTTTTCTCATTATATTCATCTAGACAGAGCACCAGAGCTAGGCTATCTGGGTCAAATAACACTTTCGGGTATTCATAGATGATTTGATAGGATTGTTCTAGATTCGGTAAATCTACAACCATACTTAGAAAACTAGATTCAGTATCATTAGAATAGTGGGTTTTAAATGTGTTTTCTCTTACTTCTGCCGTCGTTTTCACCTTATCTAGGTTTGTAGAACTCTGGACAATTTTTTGGTAGAGGGCTTTTTCGATTTCATCTTTATTAGATTCCGATAGCCAACTCGCTCCTTCTGGTAAGTTTTCAATATGTGCTTCCGGCAAATTTTCGAGATTTTCGTAAGAAATATAGTCGTCTCGGTTAAGCAAATTGAAGAAGATAGTGATTATGATTATGGAGAATAGTATTTGTAGAAAAGCAAAAACAATGACAAGAGGGCTGACCTTTTCGGTTCTATCCGAACTTAGAAATCTCTGTACAAAATCATTTTGCATCAATTTTTTCCTTTCCATCTGAAGAAATACGTATCGTTGCCTTCTGTCCAGTTAATTCTCTTCACTGAACCGTCACTAGTCCCGGAATAACCAAGTGTTTCGTTGTTGCCGCTTTTCCCTTCTTGGCCGCCGGTTTCCGCAATCCTAGTAACTTTACCGTTATCTATTTCTACTACGATACCACCGTGGCCTTTCCAACTGCCACCGTCGCCATTATATCCTCCATACGCAAAAATATCACCTGGGCGTACTTCTGATAATGGTATTCTTACATAAGAAGACTCTGCACCGCTTTTAATGGACTCTGAGCTAAATATGTCGTCTTCCGTAAATTGATCTTTATAGGTCATATAATAAACCATGCTAGCGAATCCAGTACAGTCGATAACGTTTTTAGCATTATTGTTTAGAACGTTGTCGAAGTTTGAGATTGAACGTCCTCCGCCGAGTTCATACTCGGCTCCGTTTTGGTTTGCGAGGTCTATTACCTTTTGTACATTGGCTAATATATCCCTGCTTAGCGTAGTATTGTTATTATTACCTTCCTCGTCACAATATGTAGTGTTATTGCTACAGGTATTACCATTTCCACGAATAGCCATAACCGCGTAATGACTGTCTTTTATCACGTCGCTTAAAGGCATTCTGCGATTATTTCTACCGTTATTTCTCCCGCCAGAATCCGCAATCGTAACAATATCATTTTCGTCGATATCGAATATACCGACATAGTGTCCTCCCTTGGTAAACGGATTCGTCTGGGGGCTTTCTTCGGTAAGGTTTTGACCAGAAATGTGAACCATCCAGCCTTCTTTAAGAGCACTGCGAATTGATTCTTCGGTGCGCTCAATTTGTTTGGTTTCACAACCGTATTTTTCACAAACGGCTTGCGTTGCGGTTACTCTATTGCCATCTACGTATCGATTGCCTAGAGTTAATGATGCGATATCAATTGGAGTAACTTCTCTACCAGTCGCTACGGTAACCAACATTGCCATGGATGACGGTCCGCATCCACATGCACAAATACCTCCTTCTTTACACCATGGTGTTGCACCGGAGCAGCCATAATCTACGCCATCATAATCCCCTTGATAGTACTGAGGGTAATCTTCAACGTTTTCGTAAACTTTATTGCAACCGCCCGCGCTTGAATTAGATAAGGCATCTGAGATAACATCGACCCAGTTACTGTAATATTGGTCCTTTAGATGTATGTCGTCATCTTCATAATACTCATCTTTAGCGACAGCGGCCCAGTCTGCGACATAGAAGTTGTCGTGCTCGTTGGCGTATTTTCTTTTTGCTGTATTGCCATCATCAAACTGGCCCTGATCATCTTCTGTTGTTTTAGCAGTAACAACAATAACTTTTGTTCCTCTGTCTTTAACGAGTTCATTAATTTTATCTAGGGTAGCCTGATGATTATCCATAGAATCATTCGTGCCAAGAGCAAGAACGAGATATGGTCGCAGGGCGTTTTTGTCAATTATGCTTATCAAAATATCGATACCGGATTTTCCTCCCCTAGTGTCAGTATTATCATCGTAGGAAAGCCAATCTAGATGCTTTCCGACTTGAATATAGCTATATGGAGAATTCCCGTTTCCAGGATTTTTGTCGCCAAGATCTACGCCGGGAAATTTCGTCTGAATTTTCTCTAGGGCACCGACGGAATAGGAATCGCCGATCCAGGTGATTTCATTACCAGAGACGGTGGCTTTTTCGCTGTTTGAAGACGAAATGTTATTGCTTGAGCTAGAATTGCCTTTGTAGGATGAGTTCACGCAGACAAAATCTATCATGTCGTCGTATTCTGTTTTAGCTAAGGAAGCCCTTCCTGATAATGTTTCTTCCGTTTCGCAGCTACCGCAGCGTTCGTAATACCTTGCCCAGTAGCGGGCTGCGCCTTCTACAGTGGTTTCGGCTAGAAAGTCTTTTAGAACAAATCCACCGTCATCCGGTTCATTCGGTGCATCGGTTTCAAACCCTAGTTCCTTAAAAATAAAATCTAGCTCTAGTTTCATTAGCTTCTCAAATTCACTCTCGCCAATCATTTTAATCAAGGTGTCGCCATCAACATCATATGTTAAATCTTCGAAATATTTAATTAGACTTGGGTCACGTTCGCTTATATAGTGTAAGTAGTCACTAAGATATGAAGTAATCTGAACAACACCTATGCCAACGGTGCAGCTATTTCCGAAACATTCGTCATAGACTTCTTTCCAGCTCTTGCCTAGCCTGGGTTGGTTTTGATCGTTTACTTGCCAGTCTGTCGGACTATCGCCTTCGCTGTCTATGTTACCCATAATTGCAGCGACATGGACAGCGTCGAATTTTTGCGAAAATGCTGACCAATATTTTTCCTTCCATGTCTTACCGCAATATCCAGACGTACTGCTATTTGGGTTGTCGACACATGGGGTGTAGAAGAGTATATCATTTTGCGCAAAAAAGGATTTATCCCAGGTTGAGGCTTTACCAATAGTATTAGTGGCAGCAAAAGCATTATTGCCAATTATGCTAGAGAACTGGCGGTTTCCACTAGACGAATCTTCGGGATTTAGCATCGGCAGTCCGAGGGTTAAGAGGAATAACCATGCAATACTAAATAAAACTGCGAAAGATTTTTTTAATACTCTTTTTCTACCGTGAACTTTTTTAATAGATTTCATAAATTACCTCATAATCGTCTATATTTAGTCCTTGATCTCTGATTAGTTGCTTAACGAATTCTGTGTCGTCAGTTAGCGCCATGATGGCTTTAATGCAGAGAGTTTTTGTACATTTGTCGTCGTAGTTAACTTTAATCGAAACTTTTCTTTTTACCTCTCTGCCGGAATCCGTTTCCTCATATTCAGTTAAACGGATCGGGAGCTTTTCCTGCCAAAGATTGTATTCTTTCTGATAGTTATCGATGAATTTTTCCGCTGAGGTATCTTGGTCGATTGTCATATTGTTTCTAGTGGAAGCGATTTCAGCAAGCTTTAGGAATGAAACATAGTTGTCCTTAAGTTCATAAAACTTGAGGTCGTTTTCCGGGCCGGAAAGAAAGGCCGTGACGGTTACAGCGTGGCGCGGAGCGATGTCGATAGTAAAAGTTTTAGACTCAAGATTTTCATGAGATATTTTTATTTCGTAGGTTCCGGGGGTAATCGTGTGGACGCCATTACTAAAATTAGTGTTGCCGTTAACAGAGATGGTGGCATCCACAGGGGCAATATTAAATTCAATAGTAGAAACTTTAGTGGCGTTATAAATCGCCATACCGATAACTATGATTAGAGCTAAGACATCGATGACTAGAATTATGCGAACCCATCTATTCCTAAAAAAGCCCTTGAGCGGCGAAATACTCCCATCTTGCATATGGTTATTATAGCATATTTTTATATGGAGCTAAAGATTCGCGAGTTCGTCGAATTCTTCCATGGAATGGATGAGCATATCGCGGGGTTTATTGCCGTTGGCTGGGCCGATGACGTTAATTTCTTCAAGCCAGACGCCAAGACCAGAAACGAAGCCATGGGACTTGCTTAGATAGGTTTGGAGCAAGGAAGTCGAGAATTTACCCTTGTTTAGGCAGATTTCGACGGCTTTACGAACTAGCGGATCATTCGGGTCAAACTTACGACCAAGGCCATCAAGGCCACCTATCTCGCCACCGCCGCCCATTCCTTTAATTGCGACTTGCTGAGAGACAATTTCGTCATTATATACGTATCGCTGCGAGCGCTGGGCGCGCAAGAAATCAGTTACTTTTTCGATATCCTCGTCCGGAGCCCAAGCGCCCTGTATACGTTCTGGGCCGTTCTGAGTTCCCTCTGTCGAAAGAAGCATATCGCCTCTACCGAGCAGTTTTTCGGCGCCCGAAATATCAAGAATAATGCGCGATTCCATCGAACTTAAAACACGGAAGGCAATACGCGACGGAACGTTACCCTTAATAAGACCGGTAATAACTTTTACGATTGGCTTCTGGGTTGCGAGAACGAGGTGCATACCGGCAGCACGACCGAGCTGGGCGATACGAACAATGAGAGGCTCAAGTTCCTTTCCTGCCTGCATCATTAGGTCGGACATTTCGTCGATAACGATAACGATGTATGGCATCTTGCCAGTTTTATTTTCTTCCGTAGAGTCTTCGGCGGGTTTGTTCTTCTCCATTTTTTTGTTGTAGTCAGAGATAGTTTTAACTTTTTCATCGGCCATGAGATCATAGCGACGATCCATTTCGCCGGCCGCCCATTTCATCGCCGAAAGGGCTTTTGTTGTGTCGGTAATGATTGGGGTTAGGAGATGCGGAATGTCGTTATAGGAGCGCATTTCCACTTTTTTCGGGTCAACAATGATTAGACGCATGTCGGCAGGAGAATTACGATATAGGAGCGACATGATTAAGGTGTTAGTCATAACAGACTTACCAGAACCGGTTGTACCGGCGATAAGTAGATGTCTCATGTCAGCAAGGTCGGCGACAACTGGTTTACCGGAAATATCCTTACCAACCGCAAAGGTTAGCGGGCCAGAAGCACGGCGCCAGATGTCGGTTTCGAGAATGCCGCGCAGAGAAACGCCTTCAGCGCGGATATTAGGCACTTCGACACCGATAAGTTGCGTCCCTGGAATCGGAGCTTCGATACGCACGGTCGTAGCGGAAAGCTTATAGGCTAGCTCTTTATCACGAGCTGCAATCTTCGCGAGGTTAACGCCGCCTGGGGCTCTAAGGGTATATTGCGTAACACGCGGACCGATATTTGCTCCTTCCATTTCGACGTCAATGCCGAATTCAGCAAAAGTACTTTTAATAATGTAGGCATTTTGTTGGACATTACCGGAGTCGGCAGGAGATTGTTTTTTAGTAAGCAGGTTAATCGCAGGCATCTTCCAGTCGGGGTCAGACATAGCGACAAGGGCTTTTTCTTCCTGCGGCTTCGCAGCCGGCTCAGGACGGTTAGAATGTTTATGGAAAGAAGGTCGAGTGGTAGTTTCCTCATCTGAGGAGCCGATGCCGGAATTGACTTTGATTTCGAGTTGTCCAAATTTTTTATTCCCGCGCGAAGGTTTTTCCGCGTTTTTATTGTGACTGGTTAAATTCTTCGTACCTTTAAAGAAGGTAATTGGCGAAATTTGAAGAATAAAGGCAGCGGTGATGAAAATCAGAACAATGTAGATAAATATTACGACACCTTGGCTTAGGATATTTGTCGCAAGAGAGTTTAGCCATTCGCCAAAAATACCGCCATTTTTCCAAATAGCGGCAATGCCGGAAATCCAAAAAATCATTAGGACGCTCGCGATATAAACGGGTACCGCGACGCGGTTGTCTTCGCTACGAAAAATCTTTACGGCGAGATAGACTAGGAGCGCAGGAATAAAATAAGTTGCAAAGCCAAGACCTTGTAAGATAAAGTTATGGATAACATTCAAGGCGGTACCGCCCGCACCAAACCAAGTTACTACGAAGAATAGTGCCAACGCAATCATTAGGACTGCGGTAATCTGGCGCCAGAAACCTCCAGGGAGTTCGTGCTCAACAGGCGCTTCTTTAGTTCGTTTCGAAGTTCTGCGTGTTGATTTTCGTCTCTTTTTAGCCATGGTCATATTATAGCACACTTCAGAGGAAAGCACAAGAGGTTTAAGTTTACTTTAC
>JAGCAL010000097.1 GCA_017652715.1 Candidatus Saccharimonadota bacterium
ACCGGTTTCTCTTTCTCTAAATCCCTCAAATATTTCAAAAACTCCGGATCCCATTCTGTTTCGCGTAGTTTTAATCTCGACAAATCTGGTTTCGAATTCGGCGTATAAACATTTACAAGGTGAAAACCTCCACAATCTAGCGTCAGAATGCGTCCTTCGGGAACAGCAACGCTAGTTTCTGAAGCATAAAAATAATCCAGATTTGACCGTTCAGGATGTATATTCCTGACGTCGCCGAGAAAGTTGCCCGAAGGGCAATCTTTCCCGGACGACCAGTGTATGACATTCTGAACGGTCAAGTCTAACGCTGAAGAAACTAGCGTTGCTGTTCCACTATATCCAGCCCTCTGCGCTGGATTCCAAAAGATTTTATATCCAGGAAAGCTATAGTCTATCTGTTCTGGCTTGGCCTTTATCTCTTGTAAACAAAGAATATCCGGATTTTCCTTATCAATGAAATCTTGCAATGCACCTTTCTTAATTACAGCACGTAGTCCATTTACGTTCCAAGAATAGATTTTAAGCATATCGCCCCCTTTCTATATCGCGCTTCTTGATAGTCTCGCGCTTGTCGTATTTTTTCTTACCTTTTCCTACGGCAATTACTAATTTAATATGACGTGAGCCGCCCAAAAGTTTCACCGGCACAATCGTGGATCCGGCTACCCTCTCCCGCGCTAATGCCTGAATTTGTCTCCTTGTAGCTAGTAACTTTATATTTCGCGCCGTATCGGCTCCGAGTGTTAAATTATTTAGCCAAAGTTCATCATCTTTGATTGTTACAAAAGAACCTTTCAACTGGACATGGTGATCACGAATTTGTCTGACCTCTGGTCCCGAAAGCACCATCCCGACAGAAAGCTCATCGCCGAGAGTATAATCGTAATGCGCTCTGCGATTTACTGTCACCATATCTGGAACTTTTGCCTTTTTCATAGCTTCATTATACCACGAGAAAACAGCTAGTCCTATCTAGTCAAAAGATGGAATGCTAATTTACTTTAACATTAGCTTCGCCGACCAAATCCTTCAGCTTAGCAAGAAGTTCGTCCGAAACTTCCACCCTAAACGGCATCTTAAGCGGGCGTTTTTCCTCTCCGTCTTTTATGACTAGTACAACTTCTTGCATACCGAGGTAAATATCGGCTAAACGACGAATCGCGGTAAGAGTCTCGGTATCATCAGAATTTTCTATTAGAATATACAGTCGTTCTTTTCGCCTATCTTTTGGCGGCTCGGTTATTACAATGCGAGGTTCCTCAACTTTTGGCGCTCCATTGGCTGATCCGACTCGCTCCGCAAAACTACGCGACCCGCGTCGTCTGCCGTTGTCTGGAGCGGACACTGGCGCCGCTAATTTTGTTCCGGTCGGTTTATAGGAGTCCAATATTTCATCTGAAATTAGCTCTACGGATTCCGCTAGAATCTTAATGTCTGAAGTTACATTGCCGCTTTTGTCGCGCGCATTAACTTTTCCGCGCACCTTCACGACGTTATCGACTATTATCTTCCCGCCAAATTCCGCAAACACTCCCGGAAATACAATAAACTCAGTCTCGCTAGACTTGTTCTCTAGTTTCACAAAGACCATTTTCTCGCCTTTTTTAGTTAGAATCGTACGTACCGCCGTAATAATCCCGCCGATTGTGACCATCTTGTTGTCGTTTTCTGCCGTAATTAATGACATTGGATGAGTTTGCTCTTCGAAATAAATATCATACTTGTCTAGCGGATGAGCGGAAAGGTAAAGCCCCATCAAATCACGTTCCCAGAGTAACTGTTCTTTTTCCGGATGTTGTACTGGCGCTGGTTTTATCTCAATTTCCGGTATTACGCCGGCCTCGCCCATCATGCCGAATAAATCGGTTTGGCCCGAGCCAACATCTTTTTGAATTTTAGCGCCATAAGCTTGAACCGCTTCTAGATTAAACAATAAATCTGAACGTGAAGCCCCGAAGCGGTCGAAAGCTCCAGTTTTTATCGCGGCCTCCCATGATTTTTTATTGAATTTAGTTGAATCAACTCGCTTAGCAAAATCGCAGACTGATTTAAAAGGACCATTTTTGTCGCGTTCGGGAATTACGATGTCTTCAACTAAAGCCTTACCCATATTTTTAATTCCGGAAAGTCCAAACCGAATCGTCTTCTCGCCTCCGACAATACCAAAATCGCCATAACTCTGGTTAATATCAGGTCCAAGCACTTTTAGCCCCATTTTTTTACATTCAGCAATCTCAATCGCTAACCTATCAGTCCAGCGCATATCTGCGGTCATCAAAGCCGCCATGAATGCATCAGGATAATGTGCTTTTAGATAGGCAGTCCAATAAGCAATTAATGCATAACACGCCGCGTGAGACTTGTTGAAGCAGTAATTCGCAAATTCTAGAAGCTGGGACCAGAAAGTCTCCGCAATTTCTTCAGTCGCGCCGCCAATCTCCACGGCACCCTTAATAAATTCCGGTTTCACTTTCTTCATCAAATCAATCTTTTTCTTTCCTACGGCTTTTCTTAAAGTATCAGCCTGACCGCCAGTAAACCCACACCAGCTTCTCGAAATCTGCATAAACTGCTCCTGGTAAATCAAAATACCATAGGTATTTTTTAGAGCCGGCTCTAGGCCTGGATGAAGGTAGGTAATTTTTTCTTCCCCGTGTTTTCGTTTAATGAACGAGTCAATAAACTGCATCGGGCCCGGGCGATATAAAGCTACCATAGCGATAATATCCTCAAACGATGAGGCTTTGAGGTCTTTAAGGTAACGTTTCATGCCGGCAGACTCTAGCTGGAATACCCCAGTCGTTTCGGCGCGCTGTAATAATTTATAAGTTTCTTCGTCATCAAGCGGCAGAGCAGTTAAATCAATATCGTTATGATAGACTTTGCGAATCATACGGAGCGCGTTGTTAATTACCGACAAGTTCGAAAGACCGAGAAAGTCCATCTTAAGTAACCCGAGTTCCTCGACTTGACCCATTGGGAACTGCGCCGCAATTGGACCCTTCGCCGAAACTTCAAGCGGTAAGAATTTTACTAAATCGTCGGGCGCAATAATTACACCACAAGCATGTACGCCGTGATTACGAATTGTCCCCTCGAGTCGCGAAGCGAAATCAATCACCTCCTTAGAAGTCGGATTCGTCTCATACTCCTGTTTTAAATCCGGCACTTCCTTTATTGCATCGGCTAGATGGACATGATGTCCTTGTACTGGGTCTGGCACCATCTTAGCTAATCGATCTGCCTCGGCGTATGGTACCTGTAGAACGCGCGCTACATCGCGCACGGCGTTTTTCGCCATCATTTTACCGAAGGTGGCAATGTTCGACACTCTTTCCTCGCCGTATTTCCTAGTACAATATTCGATTACTTCGTCGCGCCTAGTATCCTGAATATCGGTATCGATATCTGGCATTGAGATACGATCCGGGTTTAAAAATCTTTCAAATAGTAAATCATACTTCAAAGGATCTAACTCGGTAATTCTTAATGCGTAAGCTAAAATCGAACCCGCCGCCGAACCACGCCCCGGACCATAAACAATACGCTGCGACTTGCCCCAGTTAATAAAATCCTGCACAATTAAGAAATAACCATTATATCCCATATGATCTACTACGGACATCTCGTATTCGATGCGCGGTAAAACCTTATGCTCCTCGTCGCGCTCTTCGTCGACGCGGGCGAGCATTTTCTTACATTCCTCAACGCTAATCTCCTCAGTCTCGCTCAGGCTCTTACCGGCATAGCGATATACTAAACCTCGGTAAACCAGTTTCTCAAGAAAACTTTTCTCCGTCTCGCCTTCCGGTACCGGAAATTTCGGAATCAAAATTCGCCCAAGTTGCAAATCTACGTCACACCTATCGGCGATTTTCTTAGTATTTAAAACTGCCTCCGGGCAGGTATCTTTCCAGTGGCTTATAATATCTTCGGCCGAAATAACATGTAAATCGTAATCTTTTAAAGACATGCGATTTGTATCAGATAGATATGCCGCCGTACCGATACATAGTAAAACTTCATGCGCATCTTGGTCTTCGTGACGAAGATAATGCGCGTCGCAAGTCACGACTAGCGGCAACCCGAGCTCTTTCGCGTGCTTCATGTGCCACAAATTCACCTTTTCCTGCTCTTTCGAATAAGTCGTAGATTTAGGATGACCGTGGTCCTGCATTTCTAGATAAAAACGGTCCTTAAAGACATTTCTATACCAATCTATTAGCTCAATCGCGCGTTTATCGTCGCCAGCCCGAATCGCCTCGGAAATCTCCGAACCCATACACCCAGACAGACAAATAATCCCATCATTATACTTCTCTAAATCTTCATGGTCGGTACGAGGTTTGTAATACTTTCCCAGCTCCTCAGCTCTACTCATGATTCGACAGAGGTTTTCAAACCCCTTATTATTCATGGCAAGAAGCGTAATATGGAACCTTTGTTTGTCGTGCGCCGGGTCTTTGTCGGTCTTTTTTCGCGCCGCAACATAAGCCTCAAGCCCTAGAATTGGCTTTATACCAGCCCCCTGACACTCTTTATAGAGCTCAACTAGCCCCGACATCGTGCCGTGGTCAGTTACTGCCACGGCTTCCATGCCGTCATTTTTCACAAACTCAACTAATTCTGGAACCTTAGTCAAACCGTCCAGAAGCGAATAATGCGTATGATTATGTAGGTGTACATAATCACTTGGTTTCAATTCCATAAAACGAGAATTATTTCTTAGTTACCTTGCTAGCTTTTTCTTTTGCCTCTTCGGCAGCGTCTTCTGCTTCATCTTCCGCGTCTTCTTCCGCATCGTCTATCGCATTTTCTAAGTTATCCTTCAAATCATCTTTAACTGAATTGAATTTATTTTTCAATTCGCCGATTTTTTTATCTACGCCTTCCTTTATCTCTTTTTCATTAGTCTTAAAAAATTTACCAGCAACAACGCCAACTAGTCCGCCGAGTACGGCCCCTAGCATAAACTTGTTTCCACTCTTACTTTTTTTCGCCATTTTTCTGCTCCTTTTTGCTACTTTCTTCTTTTTCTTTTCTTTCCTTAATCTTTTCCTTAAGTTTTGGCGTAACGTATTTATCAACGAACATCTCGACGGTTCCACCAATCGAAGTCATTCCCTTTACATTGCTTACGATACCGTTAGCGTTCTCGGCGA
>JAGCAL010000098.1 GCA_017652715.1 Candidatus Saccharimonadota bacterium
ACAAACAATGGAATCAACGACCACACCAACCGGTGTGATTATGCAAAAAAGAATTCGTCACTTTCCTAATAATCTTCTCTATTCCGGCTTTGTGGAAGGCGGCGCCTCACTTTATTATCGTGGCCTGAACGGCTTTTATTGGTCATCTACTGCAAGCAGTAACCCACTCGCCTATGCCCTTTATTTCGAAAACAATTCTATATATTTTAATACTCTCCCAGGTAACAATGGTCGCAGTAAATATAGTGGAATGCCAATTCGCTGTATTGCCACTTCCCCCTAGTCCGAAAGAGATTTAGGTCAATTCGGTAAAACAAACAATGGCTTGCAATTTTGAAACATATGAAATCTTAGCAAATAAAAAATAGCGGGTGGCAGAAACCTATTTTTCGGACAGCATAAAATGATTTAAAATTTTAACACGTATATTCCTGACGCAACCGAGAAAGTTGCCCTTTAGGGCAATCTTTCCCGGCTTGCCAGCGTATGACGTGCTTAAAATTTTAAGTCGCGCTGTCAGAAAAATAGGTTCTGCCAGGCCCTGCTATTTTTTAATTTACCAAACTTTCACAAGTATTTCGCCACCCAGTCGATTCTTCTTCGCCTCGCGGCCAGTCATTAGTCCCTTAGAAGTAGAAACTATTACCATACCACGGCCAGATTTAATCGTAGGTAAATCATCGGCGGCGCTATAGACTCGACGTCCAGGTTTAGAAACCTTAACGATTTCATTAATCTTAGCATTTGCGCCGGCCTCATTTATCACTACTTTAAGCAACCCACGCGGCTTACCATCTTCTACCTTAAAGTCAGCAATATAGCCATTTTTGGCTAATACTTCTACTACGCCAACCCTGAGACGTGAAGTAGGTACTAAAATCTCATTCTTGCCCACCGACACAGCGTTACGGATACGAGTGATAAGGTCAGCAATTTGGTCTGTTGATTGTAATGACATATCTTCTCCTTTCCTACCAGCTACTCTTAGTTACACCAGGAATTTCGCCTTTACTCGCTTTTTCCCGGAAATTAATACGCGAAAGACCGAATCGGCGCATATAACCGCGAGGTCGACCATCTAGCATATCGCGATTTTTTAAACGCGTCGGCGAGCTGTTTCGTGGCAACTTCTGGAGACCTTCAAGATCGCCAGCCGCCTTGAGTTCAGCACGCTTAGCCTGATATTTTGCATACATTTTGTACCGTTTTTCATCACGCAGTACTGCAGATTTCTTCGCCATACTACTTTTCTCCCCTCTCAAACGGCATCCCAAAGAGTTCTAGCAATTTTGTACTTCCTTCCTTAGAACCATTTTTAATAATAAACGTAATCTCAAGACCGTGCAAAACCGCCGCATCTTCGAAAGTGATTTCGGGGAAGACAGTCTGTTCTTTCATACCTAGGTTATAATTACCTTGTTTGTCGAAAGCTTTACGCGAAACGCCGTGGAAATCACGCACGTGTGGTAAAGCGATATTAATCAAACGGTCAACAAATTCGTACATCTTGTCGTTTCGAAGCGTTGTCAAGTAGCCAACCGGCGCACCCATACCTTTACGAATTTTAAAGGTAGCGATGGACTTTTTAGCGACCCTAGAAGTTGGGGCTTGGCCAGTAATTTTAGCCAAAGTCAACATCACGGTTTCAGTAAACTTCTTGTCTTCGCGCTTTTTACCAACGCCAGACGATACGACGACCTTAACGAGCTCAGGAACCTGATTAATATTCGAAAGTTTCAATTCTTTTTGAAGTTTCGCTTTTAGCTCAGAATTATAGAGCTCTTTTAGGCGCGGCATAGCCTTAGTCGAAACAGCTTTTTTGCTAGTTTTCGCAGCTGGCTTAGCGGCCTTTGTAGTAGCTTTTTTCTCTGCCATTACTTAGCTCCTTTCTTTGCTTTAGTTTTCTTAGTACTTTTCTTCTCGAACTTAGAAGCTTCGACTAACTTCAAATTCGATAAATCAATGCCGAGATGTACAGTTTTCTTACCGCCGGCAGGATTAAGATAAGTCTTCTTCATATGACGTTCGACTACCTTAATACCTTCAAGCATAGCTCTGCCGCCGTCAATTCCGACAATCTTTGCTTCTTTACCCTTATGGCTTCCGGAAATAACTAGAACCTTATCGCCTACTTTCAAACCTTTCATTAGAGTACCTCCGGCGCTAGGCTAATAATTTTCATAAAACCTTTTTCGCGAAGCTCTCTAGGAATCGGTCCGAATACACGAGTTCCCTTCGGGGTCTTATCTTCGTTTACAAGTACCGCAGCGTTTTCATCGAATCGAATAGTTGAACCATCTGGACGACGAATCGGCGCTACCGTACGTACGATTACTGCTCTTACGACAGCTTTCTTCTTTATATTACCAGTCGGCGAAGCTTCCTTAACCGAGCAAGTAACGATATCGCCAACCTTAGCGTAACGAGCACGAGTTCCTCCGAGTACACGGATTACACCTAGCTCTTTAGCGCCTGAGTTATCGGCAACTTTCAGTCTACTCTCCTGTTGTATCATAAACTTCCTCCTTTAACTCCACAGTACCACGAGCTTTCTCGATAATCCTAACTAGAGTATAAGCTTTAGTCTTGGAAAGCGGACGGCACATCGCGATTTCGACGCGATCGCCCGGCTTAGCTTCGTTCTTCTCGTCATGCGCAGTATACTTACGAGTTTTAGTATATTGCTTACGATAGAGTGGATGAGTTTCACGACTCACAATAGAGACGGTAATGGTCTTATCGCGCTTCGCACTAGTCACAGTACCAATTAAAGTGTGTGCCATTTTAAAACTCCTCTTTCTTAATTATTTTGCATCGAACTGGCAACTTATGCGAAGCAAGTCGGAGAGCTTCACGCGCCTGTTCTTCAGTCACGTCAGCAATCTCAAACATCACTGTACCAGCTTTCACCTTAGCTACATAAAACTGTGGTTCACCTTTACCGGAACCCATCTTCACATCTAGCGGCTTCTTAGAAACCGGAGTGTGCGGGAAAATCCGAATCCAGATTTTACCACCACGTTTAACGAAACGGGTAATTGCTTGACGAGCAGCCTCGATTTGGCGAGAGGTAATTCGTTCGTTATCGAGCGATACTAAACCCCAATCCCCGAAATCAACGCTATTACAACGAGTAGCAATCCCTTCGTTTTTACCCTTGCGCACCTTGCGATGCTCAACTTTTCTCGGAACTAAAATTGCCATGTTACTTTTCCCCCTTGTAAATCCAAACCTTAACGCCAACAATACCAGCTACGGTAGGTGCGTGATGGCAATGGAAATCAATATCAGCCCTAAGCGTATGTAGAGGCACTGAACCTTCGATGAATTTCTCGCGACGGCTCATCTCAGCGCCATTCAAACGTCCGGCAACTTCGATACGAACACCTTTCGCGCCAGCGTTCATTGAACTTTGAAGCGCCATTTTTACAGCACGACGGAAGTTCATACGCTTACCTAATTGAAAACCGATATTCTCGGACACGAGCTTAGCCGATAGTTCAGGTTTCTTAACCTCTTCGACATTAATTCGAATCGGACCATCAACTATCTTCTCGAGTCCAGCCTTCAATTCATTGATACCAGCCCCTTGCTTACCGATTACAGCACCAGCCTTAGCGGTTAGAATTGTAATCGTAGTAAGATTAGCAGAGCGCTCGATATCAATTCGTGCGATGGTTGGACGAGACTTAAAGCGTTCCTCAATCATCTTACGAATCTTATCATCTTCGGCAAGCCAGCGACGAAAGTCTGCTTTGCGGGTAAACCACTTAGAAGACCAGTCTTTGCTGACTTGGAGACGATAAGAGATGGGATTAACTTTCTGACCCATACTACTTTTTCTCCTTCTTCGCAGTTTCTGCGACTTTCTTTACTTTCTCTTCGCCGGCGACCTCGACAAAGATATTACTAGATATAATTTCATAAGGTAAAGCACGACCACGAGAAGCTGGTTTATATCGACGCATTCTAGTACCACTAGTTACTACAATACGAGCAATCCTTACAGTTTTCGGATCAATAGATTTACCGGAATTATTTAACAAATTTGCATTGGCAGATTCAACAGCCTTTAAAACTGCCTTCGCTGCACGACGTTGCGTATGCTCTAAAATTACTACAGCATCAGCTACATAGCGATCGCGTACTAGCGCCGCTACGATATTCGTCTTACGTGGCTGAGAATCAATACCTTTCTCATAAGCATGTGCAAAGATAGTAGCCATAATTAGTTACCTCCCTTTGCCGCAGCTGCTTCAGCTGCCTTTTTACCACCATGACGGCGGAACTTACGAGTAGGAGCAAACTCTCCGAGTTTATGACCTACCATGTTTTCTGAAACGTAAACTGGTACGTGAACCTTACCATTATGTACTGCAATAGTACGACCCACCATTTCTGGCGAGATGGTAGACTGACGCGCCCAAGTCTTAATCACGGTACGATCCTCACTAGAGAGAGCTGCCACTTTTTTAGCGAGTTTATAGTCCACAAACGGACCTTTCTTCAGACTCCTTGACATTATTTCCTCTTTCCTTCGTGGCGAGAGCGCACGATCATTTTATTAGTTTGCTTATTATGACGCGTACGATATCCAAGTGTGAGTTGACCCCACGGAGTACGAGGTGCTTTACCAGAACCGTGACGGCCACCATCACCACCACCGTGTGGGTGGTCAGTAGCATTCATTACAACACCACGTACAGTCGGACGGATACCTTTGCGACGACGTCGCCCGGCCGCACCAACCTTAACGTTTTGATGTTGCATATTAGATACAGTACCAATCGAAGCTTCGCAAGTGCTTAATACTTTTCGAACTTCGCCAGATGGCATTCTAAGAGTAGCATAGCCGTCCTCTTTCGCCATTAGCTGAGCACTTGAACCAGCCGCACGCACCATCTGAGCACCTTTTCCAGGATTAAGCTCAATTGCATAAACAAAAGTACCGACTGGGATATTCTCTAGTGGCATGCGGTTAGATTCCTCAACCTCTACCTCAGAACCAGTCTTGAACGTCGTACCTTTAACCATCTTAGTATCAGCTAACACATAATAATATGTACCATTCTCGTCCTTAACTCGAGCAATCCGAGCCGAACGATTTGGATCATATTCAATCTCTTCTACCGTAAAAGTAAGATTAGCTGGTAATTTATAAGTCATAATACGATAATGTCGCTTAACCCCACCACCACGATGACGTACCGTAATACGACCTTGATTATTCTTACCGGCTTGTTGTTTCTTCGCCCGAGTGAGAGATTTCAACGGTTTCTTAGTCGTAATTTGGTCATAATCTTCCGTTGTCTTCTGTCGCTGCGCCGGTGTAATTGGGCGATATGCACGAATAGCCATTACTTGTCCTCCTTCTTAGCTGACTTTGCTGGCTTAGTTTCTTCAGGTTCATCAAATACCTTGATTGAATCACCCTTCTTTAATTTGACATAAGCAAACTTCTTATCTTGACGATGCGTAATGCCAGGATAAGCGTGCTTACCTTTGCTATACTTTGTCTTCTTACCGTTACGAATGAGCGTACGCACATCAGTTACGGTCACATTGAATTCTTTTTCTACCATCCGAGCGATTTCTTGCTTGCCCATCGATTTCTTTACTGGAAATACGTAAATTCGATTGGTCTGCTCAAGATAGCTCTTCTCGGTAGCACGAGGCTCAATAAGATGAAGATTAATATTGGTTTTATCATTCTATGCCATATTACTTCTCCTCTCCCATTAGCCATGCATCAATCATCGGTAATGATTTTTCACTTATTACAATCTGATCAGCGTTCATGATGTCAAATACATTCAGATAAGTTGGGCGAACTACCTTCAAAGTCGGAACATTCGATGTAGCGCGCAGTACTAAATCATCTTTAACGCTAACCACAAGTAACGTATTCTTATTCATATCCAGCTTGTTCTTATTGAAGAATTCAACAGTTTCTTTAACTTTACCGTTAGGACAAGCAAAAGTATCTACCACAAAGACTTTCTTGTCTTTGTTTTGCATACTCAGGGCTTGGCGAACCGCAATCCTCTTAGACCCTTTCGACAACTTCTTCATGAAGTTCTCATTTCCGGTGCGACCAAATGCCACGCCACCATGTCGCCAAATCGGGTTACGAGTCGAACCAAATCGAGCACGACCAGTCCCTTTCTGTTTCCAAGGTTTCTTACCACCACCGCTTACTTCACCACGCTTTAAAGTCTTAGCGTGAGACGAGCGAGAGTTAGCTAGATATGCATCATAAGCTAATTTTACTAACTCATGATTTTCGACCTTCAAGCCAAAAATGTCTTTATTTAATGTCGCCATATTTACTCCTCTCCCTCCACCGATACAATACCCTTCTTAGGACCAGGCACAGCGCCTTTTAGTCCAAGCAGATTCTTCTCTGTATCGATATAAGCTACTACGAGATTTTTGACCGTAACTTGGTCATGCCCCATTCGGCCAGGCATTTTCTTACCCTTAAAGACCTTCTGAGGATACATCGAACCTATCGACCCAACTCTACGAATGTTACCTTTGAACCCGTGAGTATTACGAGATTCGTTAAAATTATGTCGCTTAACCGTACCAGCAAAACCTTTACCTTTGCTAGTACCAGTGACAGTTACTTTATCACCGAGCTTAAAAGCTTCTACGGTGATAGTATCACCCAACTTCATCCCCTCAGGAATCTCGTCTACGCGAAATTCACGAAGAGTCTTAGGAGTGACTTTTTCGCCAGCCTTTTTAACATGGCCAGCGACCGACTTGCTCAGATTCCGACCCACACCATAACCTACCTGAACAGCGTTATAACCATCTTTTTCGACAGTTTTAATCTGAGTCACTGTTGCAGGGCCAGCTTCGAGGATAGTTACAGGGGTAACTACGCCATCATCGCCGATAATCTGGGTCATACCAATCTTGGTGCCGAGAATGACTTGCATCCTTTTCCTTTCTATCTACTTTAATTTTATCCCTGTACAACAGATAAAATTTCCTCGCAGATTTTTAACATTATTAAAACTAGACTTCTAGGCGGTTTCCGTTAACAGACCTACCTTTACATCTAGATAACCACCCCATTATACCATACTCTTTTATTCTTGTGAACCCCTTTTTAAAAGGAAAAACCCCGCGCTAAGCGCGAGGTTTTAAGAAATAATCACAACAGTTACTCGGAATTCTACTTGGGATCTCAATCAATGACATTACCCTACAAAATCATAAGTTCAACGTGCAGTCTCATAAGCAACATAGTTTCTTTGGATCCACACAATGCCGTCCGGATCTTCCTTAATCCCTGAAGGAAACCAGTGCCTTCCCTCAGGAGTCGAAAGAATCTCCTCGACAGAGAGCCCGATGAAATATCCGTTATTTTCATCGAGCGGCTTATCCATGATATAGACCGTTCGAAGATCTATATCGAACCACGCCTCCTCAGTCTTACCATATGAATTCGATCTTCCATCACCGGCATCGTCGATGACCGTTGGCTCAGAGCGAACATTTGGAGCTTCACAGATGAACACAGAAGAAGCCACGCGTGCTTCCTTAGTGTAAGAATCCGAGAAGTCCATTTTTGTTGCATCGTCTTTCATAGATATAAGAACAACTAAAAAGCCAAATCCAACCAAAGAAGCAACAGCAACGATAATCGTAAAAAAGCTAACCCTTTTCATTTTAATCCCCCTATTGTTGTGAATGATTCGATGGTCCAGACTATTCCGACCATACACTTACATTATATCATAAGCGCAATAAAAAGTCAATACCTAAATCATATTTTCTAGGTAAGAGTCAATAAAGCCATCTATTTTACCATCTAATACCGCCTCTGGATCAGTCTCTTCATACCCAGTTCTCGTATCTTTTACTAATTTGTAAGGTTGTAAAACGTAATTCCTTATCTGTTGTCCCCAACCCGCAGACTCCCCTGCTCTTAGCTTATCAATTGACTCTGCATGTTGCTCCATCTTCATCTGCGCCAACTTACCCCGCAAAATCTCCATCGCCTTTTCCTTGTTCTGAAGCTGCGAACGCTCATTCTGAATCGCTACCACGGTATTTGTCGGAATATGCGTAATCCGAACTGCAGAATTAGTCGTATTTACCGACTGCCCGCCGTGTCCGCCAGAATGATAAACATCGATTCTTAAATCTTTATCATTAATCTGAACCTCGTCACCCGCTTTAATAACCGGTAAAATCTCAACCAATGCAAACGAAGTTTGTCTCAAATTATTCGCATTAAACGGCGATAAACGCACCAACCGATGTACTCCATGTTCAGATTTCAAAAATCCATACGCATTCAAACCCGAAACCTCATACACGGCAGTTTTTATCCCCGCCTCTTCTCCAACAGTTTTCTCTAAACAGGTTGCCTTAAAACCCTTCCTCTCGAAATATCTAAGATACATCCGCTCAAGCATCCCTGCCCAATCCATCGCCTCTGTTCCTCCGGCCCCAGAAGTAATCCGAATAATCGCATTACAACTATCGTAATGGCCATTAAAACGTAAAGACTTCTTGAGCTTTCCTAGCTCAGCCTCCATCGCATCAAGCTGCTCAGAAAGCTCCTCCTCCATCGTCTCATCCGACAAATCTATCAATTCCCTTAAATCAGCAATCTGAGTCCTGAGTAGTTCAACTCCAGCAGTTTCGTCCTGAAGATGCGAAAGCTGCTGATTTTTCGCAGTCGCCTCCTCTACATTCTTCCAAATATCCGGATTTGCAACCTCCCGTTCAAGTTCCGCTATTTCGGTTAATTTATCTGAAATATTTAGTTTTTCATAAACCTTCAAAAACTCAGTCTCAAGATCCGACAACCTGTTTTTTAATTCTTGCATGAATAAATTATAGCATGAGACTCCCGCCTTCGCGTAAAGTCTAGAAAACCCAACTCAGCCCCTAATCTTCGAAAAAAGCTTCTGCCAATCCGAAAGATGTAAATTTCCCGGCCGAGCGTTTAAATCTAGGCCAAGCTCCGTAAAAATCGCATTCAGTTCTTCGCGAGATTTCAATTTACTTAAATTATGAACCAACTTTTTCCTTGGCGCGTTGAACCCGACCTTAATTAAATCAAACACCTCATTCTCAACTTCCGGCTCTTTTGGTTCCATTACTATAACCTCGCTATCAACTTTAGGCGGCGGCGTAAATTCATCGCGAGAGACTATCGGCCCCTGAGAAACTCGTGCCAAGTTCTTTACGAATAGAGACAGCATCGTCTCGTTTTCCGCTAAAATCCGCTCCGCAACTTCCTTCTGAATCAGTAGAACTATTCGCTCTGGACGATTCTTAACCGTTAGTAACCTCTCGATAATTGGGCTCGTTATGTAATACGGTATATTCCCCGCCACTACATACGGAGCTTCTATCTTAGAAAAATCAAACTTCAAAATATCATCATTTATTACTTCTAAATTCTTCCCTGGAAAAGACTTCGGCAAATTATCAGCCAATCTCTTGTCAAATTCTACCGCAACGACCTTATCAAACCTCCTGAGTAAACTCGAAGTTAAAGCCCCAAGTCCCGGCCCAATTTCAAGACATACCTGGTTTTCGGAACTTTCGTACGCGCCAGAATCAGAACTATTACCCTTTTGTCCATTTGCCGCAAGCTCAGCAATTTCCTCTAAAATCCCCCGATTTTTCAGCCAATGCTGTCCTAGAGACTTATTATTCTTCATCTAGTACCAACCATGCGTCATCTGCTGCTGCAAGGCGCCTGCCCATCCACCCCATCTACTTACATAGCCCATCATCCATCGAATCTGTGTAATCGGATTAGTCTCCCAATCTGCCCCAGCCGCAGCCATCTTATGACCCGGCAAAGCTTGCGGAATACCGTAAGCCCCCGAGCTTGCATTTCTCGCATCAACCCGACAACCGCTCTCTCTATAAATTAATTGCACCGCGTATTCGATATCCGCCTCCGATACTCCAGCCTCACGCAACCATCCCGCGCAAGTCTCCGCTTCAGGACGAACCGATTGCCTCGCTCCTACCGCAACTACTCTAGCTACTGGCTCTCTAATGACTTCCTCCGATGTCTTCTCACGCGAAACCTCAACCCCGGCAACATACAAAACATTATAATAAACCCTCTTCGTCCCCACCTCTCCCAACTGTCTAACCTCTGAAGTCCCGACCGGCAAGCTTACATCTTTCTCCGTTACCTCGGTAAACGGAATTTCTTCCTCAACCGTCAAAGTCCTCCCCCCGTTTCTTGTAACCTCGTAAATATTCGCCACACCGTTTTCCAAAAAATTCGTATTTCTTACCATCACGACTTCATCTCCATCGTAAATCGTTATCCCAGCTTCCTTCGCAATCATCTTATAATCATAACTTGCCGTCATTATATATTTTTCAACTATTCCATCCTTAATAACCACCGGTCGCGCCCGATGGATATTAATAAAGAAATTATCCATATTGATTTCAGACTTTAGTTCCGGCTCGACAATATCACCAGTATTTATCACAATCCCCGCCCGCCTTAAAGCCTCTTCAACCGTCAAAGCGTCCGTTTTTACCGTTAACTTCTCGCCATCATCATAAAAGGTCACGTGTTTTTCAGTAACTTCTTGGTATGTATTCACATCACCCTTCTCACCATCATCAGCAAACGTCGAATTATCAGACATCTTCATTAAGAAAACAAAAAACGACAAAAACGCTACAGCTACAATCAAAAAACGTATATTTTTTTTCTTAGAAAGCTTCACATAAACATAATAACACATAAAAGCCCATTTGAAAATACAACTCATGATATAATGAATATATGCAAAAACGATATTTAAGATATCTCTTTCCGATTATCGGATTAATTTTGATATCTTTTTTCGTATCTATTACTACCGGACTCGGGCAAACTAAAAAAGCTTCCGCTTTGACCCTCGATCAAATCAATAATTTCTCCCAAAATAACATCTTATTCTACGACCCAGATATCTGTTCGAATCAGCCAATCAATAACGGTATATACAAAGGTGAGCCGTTTACTGGTATGACCCAAGAACTTCTCACTAAATTTGCTGCCGCTGGCGTTAGCGAAAACGGAACTAACGGCACCGCCTTCGAGTTATCACTCCTAGCGAATTTATACGAAAAAAACCGGTGTTCCTCTCAAAATTGCCTCCATACCGCCGCAGATTTAGCCGACTATCTAAAAAGCGGCAGCTGGTTCGCGGATACAACAAAACAATCTTTCGAACTCGGTAAAATTACAAACAACAACAGTTCCCCAACACAAGAAAGCATCAATCTCGCAAAAGTCGTCTTAGTTAATGGAAATCGCGTCGCCCCTAAAGGCATCGACGAACACGACGATATTAACGATATCACCGAAATCCAACTAGACGGGCAAGCAGTCGATAAAACAAAACAGCAAAACTATGTAAGTGGAAAAACTATTATCAAAAACAAAATGGGGTCCACCTATAAATTCTACGCCTGGTGCGATGGAGAAAAAACTAAAACTGGAACCACCAGCTCAGAATGTGACCCATTTGGCTATACAAACGAGTTAGATTTAGGAAATTCCTACTCGCTCGCTACTACAACAGGTCTCAATACAAATTACAACGGTAGATCCGTACTTACCGAATCAGAACTCCAACAAGTTGAAGACAATAAAGCAGTCTACCAAGAAGCCGCTGCGGAATACAACATACCTTGGCAAGTCCTCGCTGCCGTACACTACGAAGAGTACAATTTGCAAGTAAAAAATCCAGATAATGGCCAAGGCGTCTATCAGATGTTTACCTATACTAATGGCGGTACAAACGCAAACAGGTTCACCCCCGGCCCAATCGACACTGCTGAATTCTTAAGACAAACTAAACTCGCCGCAAAAGATATCCGCGATTCGGTCGGAGCTGACGCAAACTTTTCTGATGATAACGTCGCTAAACTAGCCTTCTTTGCGTACAACGGTAAAGCAAAAATCTATCGAGAAAAAGCTGTTTGTATGGGATTCGACGCGACCGGCGTTAGTATCGGCGAAGGTTCCCCTTACGTCATGAATATGTACGACGCAAAAAGAGACCCCGATAGTTCCGGCATGAGCTCATGTTGGCCCGGAGCCTATACCGGCGATGGTGTCTGGTCTTCTAGCGCCACCAGCTCCCGACCCGGCGCCTTTGTTGTTTACCAAGCCCTTGGCGGAAGTAACTCTACTGATTCTTGCGGCTACGATGGTACCTGGGGAGCAAAGATTGCTACAACCGCCCTTGACCTAGCTTGGGAGGGAGTCCCTTCCGGCCACGGTATTAATGATCCGAAACCCGAATATGTAGCCGCTATGAGGGAAGCTGGCACCTATACAAATTACTGCCCTAGCGCAATCGGAGCAAGCTGCGATCAATTCGTCGCTACAGTTATGATATATTCTGGCGCCGACCCAGAAATCCAACAGTGGGGTGCCCAGAGTATGGGGGACTATATGACTAGTCATCCCGAAAAATATCAAGTCATTGCTTTTGACGGCTCTAATCCCGAAATCCTAAAACCAGGCGACATCTTTGCGACCGATTACTATACCGGCAATCACGGACATATCTACATCTATGTCGAAGTTAACGGCAAGGCAGCCATCGCACACGCTTCTTACTGCGGGCGTACCGCCGAATATCAATTAGCAGCTCCCTACGTCTACGACAACGGTGGAAGTCGTCATTATAAAGTTTATAGGAGAGTTTAGGTGAAACCAAAAATCAATCTCACAAAAATCATCATTATATTTACAGTTATAGTATTAATAATTATAGGCATCAGCGCATATTTCATCATCGATAACGCCCAAAAAACGGCCACTATTTCAATCTTTGTCGCCCCGAAATCAGCCGATATTACGCTGAACGACGAAAATTACCCAAATATGAGCGAAATTAGAGTTAGGCCAGGCGATTACAGCCTTTCTATTACAAAAGAGGGATATTTTGAGTCATACTATGAAGAATTTACCATTCTAGATAATCAGACGAGAAGCTTCTTTATCGCTCTCGCCCCAATAGATGGCACAAACTGGTACGAAAACCATCCAGACGATTCCTACACCCTTGATACAATCGAAGATGCAAAACTCGTAGAGACAAATAAAAATAACATAGCAAACTATCCGCTCCTGGCATCGCTACCAATCACCGTAGAATACTATAAAACAGATTCTACCTATGTCTACTATGTTATTTCCTATGAACTGTATACCGGCGGCACCCCAACAATCCTTGTTAAAGACTATTCCGGTAACAACTATGAAGATGCTTTAGATAGGGTCAGATTACTAGGCTATAATCCAGACGACTACGTAATCGAATATCAAGATTTAACCGAAAAACTAAAACCAGGACGAGCCCCTAACGACTAATCCCTGAAAACTAAGTTACTAACCAAAACTCAGCCAAGAAACTCTACATAACTACTTTTTTATTCCCCCAAATTTAGCCATGTAATCTCCTAACACCTCCGTGATTTAGGCTTCTCTCAACGTGTAGATTAAGTCTAAATCTAATTCTATTTTAGCATAGGCGAAATGCTTGTCAATCTTGTTTTTATAGATTTTTTATGTCATAACATAAGTCCGAGAAAACAGGGGTAGATACCAAAAAACCGAACAAAATTAGTTGCAAAAACGAGAAAAAATGTTAAAACTAAATTCAATGTTTATACTTATTTATGTTATACTAATAATATGAATTGGAGGAAATGGCTAGACGAATTTGTTCTCGCCAGTAAAGGGATTTTGTTAGCAACCAAAGAAAAACGTTTTTGGTATGGTTTTATCCCTACTTTTTTATTCTTCGGTATGCTCATCAACCTGCTCTCGGGCGGATTGTCAAAGTTCCAACTCATGGGAGCTCTCGGCTTCCCGGCCAGCTTACAGATTATCGGTAGCAGCTTCCTAGCCATCTTCGGCATTAATCAGCCCTTCCTAGACTGGTTGCCCGTCTTTTTCATTGCAATCCTCCAAGGTATC
>JAGCAL010000099.1 GCA_017652715.1 Candidatus Saccharimonadota bacterium
TTCTCTTTCAATCGCAAAGAAATAATTACCTCCTAAAAATAGCCTCCACTAGGAGGCTATTTTTGTTACCTAAAACAAGTTATTTCTTTGTTTTTTCGGTATGCTTATGGTATAATTAAGAAAAGGAGTTATTTTGAGTAAAAAGAAATTATACCAAGAACGACCATGGCTTGAATATTATGACGAAGAAGGCCTTCCGAGCCACCTAGAATACCCTGATGTCTCGATGGTAGATATGGTTATCCAATCTGCCGAAAAGTGGCCATATAATACCGCCTATTCATACTATGGCCATAAAGTAACTTATAAAAATTTTATCAAAAAGATAGAAAAAACCGCTCGCGCCCTGAAGAATTACGGCGTAAAAGAGGGCGATAGGGTAACTATTTGTATGCCGAATACCCCTGAGGGTATTACAATGGTTTATGCAGTTAATATGGTTGGGGCAATCTGTAATATGGTACACCCTCTCTCGTCCGAGAAGGAATTAGAGTACTATATTAAGGTCGCTGACTCTAAATACGTAATGGTTTTCGATGCAGTGTTTGACAAGGTATACCGCCTCCGCGATACGGCGCAACTTGAGAGAATTATCGTCGTACGCCCTTCGGACGGCCTAGGCTTCTTGAAACAAAAAATGTACCGCCTCTTACACGTTAAGAAGGTTCGCCTTCCATCGAACGATAGCAGAGTCGTATTGTGGGAAGATTTTATCGCTAATTCATATTTCTATCAGGGAAATGTACACGAAGAACGCGGTGGTGCTGACCCAGCTATTATCATGTATTCTGGCGGCACAACCGGAGCGCCTAAGGCGGTCATGTTGTCTAACCTTAACGTCAACGCCGAGGCTCTCTGTGACGGTACGATGATTCGCCAAGTTGTACCTGGCGCAACCGTGCTATCTATCCTGCCTCTGTTCCATTGCTTCGGTCTCGGGGTTTGTATCCATACCCCTCTCTGTAAGGGAATGGGTTGCATCCTAATCCCAGCGTTTTCACATAAAGAGTTTGCCGATATTATTAAGAAAAACGAACCGAACTTTATCGTCGGGGTGCCGACTTTGTACGAGGCTCTCATCAATACTAAACTGAAAAAAGATGACCTAAAATCCGTTACGGCAGCGATTTGTGGGGGTGACGCTCTGAACCAAACCCTAAGGGATAAAGTTAATAGCTTCCTCAAGGCGCATGGCTCTAATGCCAAGATACGGGTAGGATACGGCTTGACCGAAGGGTCGGGCGCAGTTTGTCTGTCTCCGGAAAACGTCTTCTCTGATGGCATTATCGGTGCGCCACTACCTGATACCGATATTAAAATCGTCCAAAACGATACCTTTAAGAGTCTGCCGGCCGGAGGGGAAGGTGAGATTTGTATTTCTGGACCTCTGGTAATGATGGGATATCTTGGTGATGATGCTGAGAATGCTAAAGTATTAAAAATCCACGACGATGGCAAAATCTGGCTTCATACCGGAGACCTCGGGCGCCTAGGGGAGGACGGCTTTATCTACTTCGCGCAACGCTTGAAGCGTATGATTATCTCCTCTGGTTATAATATTTATCCGACCCATCTTGAATCTATTATTAACTCCCATGAAGGTGTTTTAACCTCTACTGTAATCGGAATTGATCATCATTACAAGGGGCAGGTCCCGAAGGCTTTCATCGTTCTAAAACCTGGTTACAAGGCGGGAAAGAAGATCGAAAAAGAGATTCGTGCATTACTTGAGCGCAATGTGCCAGTTTACGCTCTTCCGGTCGCCTACGAATTCCGCGATAAGCTACCCCAAACTCTAGTCGGAAAAGTTGCATTTAAGAAGCTAGAAGCTGAAGAAAAGAACAAATAACGTTCTATTTCTTCTTATAATTCATTCTTACATAAATCTGTAGTTTAAGGGGTTTTTGTCTGAGAAATTTATTCCGACGCCAGTTAGGGAAGTACTTTTTGAGCATCTCGCGTGAACGCGTAAAACCCGACCGACCTTCCTTAAACCTAGAGAAATCCTTAGCCGAATCAATCAAAAGATTCCAGATAAAAAACCATTCCAGCTCAGCGTGATATGCTTTTTCGGCGCCAGCTTTTTCAAACCTCTGATAAAGCCCTTCGAGCGCCGGAAAAATATCAAAAACGTGCGGGTTAAACTTCTTCTTATGAAGCACTGACTCCGAGGTCTGGTAATAGCTATACAGCGGCTCATCAATGCTCGTATATCTATCGGTGTAGAGTATAAGCGCCGACATTAACTCCATATCCTCATGAATGATCCCTTCCTTAAAGGAAAAACCATATTCCTGCCACCACTTTCGGCGAATCAGAATCTGCCACGGTCCCATCCCATACCTTACAAAACGACTCTTGTAATTCTTCATACTTTCGTCTACCGGGGAAAGATAATCCTTATGACCATTTTCATAAATACGCTCCGCTCCAAACATTACAATATCGGCCTTCTCTTGACGAGCTTTCGTGAGTAGTTTAGGGATAGCGTCAGGCGTAATAGTATCATCAGCATCGATAAACCAAACGTACTCACCTCTCGCCTTCTTCATACCAAGATTGCGACTCGGGCTAGCCCCGGGCGTACTGTAATGCAGTACGCTAATTTTACCCTTATAGGTCTTAATTAACTCTTGGATTACATCTAGCGACTTATCGGTTGAATTATTCTCAACTAGTAAAATTTCCCCATCTATTTTTCCGAGCGACGAAACGACCGACTCTGCCGCGCGTTTTAGATACTTTTCGGAATTATAAACCGGTATAACAATCGAAATGTCTAGCTTTTTTGTCATTACTCTTCAATTCTATCATGGTAGAATAGAAATATGAACAAAAGACAACTTGAGATCCATGGAGTCTATAGGCATTTTAAGGGTGGCCGCTATGTCGTCGAAGACGTTGCTTATGATTCTGAAACTGAAGAGAAAATGGTGCTTTACCGCGCCCTATATGGGGAGCATAAGCTTTGGTGCCGCCCTTATGACATGTTTTTAAGCGAGGTGGACCATAAAAAGCACCCCGAAGTCCAACAAAAATACCGCTTCGAACAAGAAAAATATTAATTTTTTGAAAATCTTAAAGCATGATAAAATATACTCATGTTTTGGAAAATTTTATTAGTTCTTGTTATCTCGATGATACCGCTAGTGGAGCTCCGCGGAGCGATTCCGGTCGCGGTAGGTATGGATTTAGGCCTACCAGAATGGCTCGTTCTAATCGTTGCAATTATCGGTAACCTAATCCCTATTCCTTTCGTCTATTTCTTCGCTCGCAAATTCCTAGAATGGGGCGCCAAGAAAAA
>JAGCAL010000100.1 GCA_017652715.1 Candidatus Saccharimonadota bacterium
TCAATTGCCAAAATCTTCTCGTGTATTTCCTTCGATTGTTCCGGTAGACAAAACACATACATCTCAAGTTTATTAAACTGATGAACTCTAAAGAGACCGCGTGTATATTTTCCGTAAGTTCCGGCCTCTTTGCGGAAACAAGCCGAATAACCCGCGTAAAACAGCGGCAATTTGTCCTCATCAATTATCTCATCCATATGATATCCAGTTAGCGGCATCTCAGCTGTAGCAATCAACCCTAAGTCCTCACCTTCGACATAATATTCGTCAGACTGCTCGCTCGTTCTCGGATTAAATCCGCAACCCTCTAGAACTCGCGAACAAACCAAATCCGGCACGGTCATATATGTAAACCCGTGTTCTAAGACTTTCGAAAGCCCATACTGTAAAAGCGCATTCTCAAGTAAAGCCAATTCATTTTTAAGATAATAAAACTTCGCACCCGCAACCTTCGCCCCCCGCTCAAAATCTACCCAATCGCGCGCCGTAGCATAGTCTAAATGATCAACTCCAGTCTTATGGTTATCTCCCCATTTTTTTACTTCAACCGACTTCTCTTCGCCCCCTAACGGCACATCGTCGAAAATCACATTCGGCACCGTCTTTAGAATCGCATTAACTTCGTCCTCAGACTTCGCTAGCTCTTCCTCTTTACGCGCAAGCTCGACCTTAATTTTCTTCCCCTCATCAATCAGAGCCGCATCCGGCTTACCGCCTTTCATCTTAGCGGCAATTTCGTTTCGCCTCGTACGGAGATTTTCAACTTCCGCCAAAATCCCCTTCCTGGTATCGTCTAGCTTAACCAGTTTTTTGATATCAATCTTATAGCCTTTTTCTCGCGAAGATTTCTCCACTAAATCTAGATTCTCGCGAATAAACTTAATGTCTAACATAATAAGATAATTATAGCACGTTATCTATTTTTTTCACTAATCTTATTAGCTTAAGCGTATCTTAACTAAAATAAACAAAAACTAAACCTTTATAATCGGCTCTTTAGCCTTAGCTAACTTCGCACCCTTCTTAATCAACGCCTCAACCTTATCATGCTCAGCCTTCTGTTTTGTTTTACCGAAAGCCCGCTGCTGCCTCCTTAAATCGCCATAAAACCCAGTTCCTTTCGCCGCATCCCAAAAAATTTCCTCAGACGGCACATTTTTATAATGCCATGGCTTATTAAACAAGTTAAAATGCACCAGTTTCGTCCCCTCCGACAACTTCTCTGTCGGCTCCGTGTTCCATACCTTATCAAGATGCTTAATCTTACCGCGCAAAATTACATTTAAATAATCCTGATCTGGCGCTACAAGATCCGCATCATACTTCTCGATCATCCCAATTAGTACAGAAAGATAATGCATCTTGCGTAATTTCTTCAAATTCATTACCATTACGCCATCATTTACATATTCCTTATATGGCACGCCTACGGCATTATTAACATAATCTCGAAATTCTCGAATCACATCAACTTTCGGGTCTACAACAGCCGCAACTGCGTCGTCGCCTAGCTCGGTATCATACAATTCTCCAATATCGCCAGTCAAAATCGTATCACTATCAATATAAACACATTTATCATATATCGGGAAAAGTCGCGGAATGAAAAAACGATAATAATACACCGCCGCCGAGAAAAAGTCGCCCGCACCTTTTCTCTTTGAACAATATTTAATTAAAGCCTTCAAATATAAATTACGATTAATTTTTCTAAACTGAATTGCACAGTTTTTCGTCACAAGATTTCTTAGCCTTAAACGATTCGCTAAATTTAGACCATCATGCAAAATAATCACGCGATAATATCGCTTCGGATCTAGATGCTTAGTCAATGAATTCATCGACGCCGCCACATATGGCGCATAAGCGCTATTAATGGCATAAAAAATCGGAACAGCCCTAGCTCTCTTTATTGGACTTAACCCTGTATTGAAAATACTCATTTCTTTTTCCTGTATTCAAAATATTCGTAAGTGTTTTTCCTAGACAATTTTACCATAGAATCGTAAGCCTCTTTAGCTAATTTCGCTCGATTCTCGTCTTCCGTCTTTTTATCATCCGGCCAAAACGGCCCATCAAGATAAATATCCATTCGCGGCAAATCACCGCGTTTCTTGTCCTTTCGCTCATGATAAGTTGTCACCATCGTAAAAATCGGTAAATTATTACGCGCCGCATACTTAAAAGACCTATCGCCAGCCGGAAATTTATGGATTTTCGTATAATAAGGCCAGACATGCGCCTCCGGATAAACTATTAGAACATTCTTCTGCTCTAGTCTCTTATCTACAGCCTCATTAAAAGCCTTCTTCTCTGCTTCTGACTTTCCTAACGGTAAAGCCCCAATATAAGGCAAAAACTTACCAATCCCCGGTACCTTTAAATTCACTGGACTAACAATAGTAAAAATTCGCCTATCAGCCGCGAGCGCCGGACCAAATACGTCATGAAAAGGATTCGTATGATTTGCATAAATAACGTATCCCTTTCCCTTCGCTGCCTTTAGCTTTTCGCGCCCGTAAAACTTCGCCTGCCAATACCCACGTTCATAATATTGCCCAAAAAGTTTAAAAATACGAAACAAAATTGCCGAATAAAGCTTTTTGAACGGATTTTTCGGAATGAATTCATAGTTTTCCGGTAACCCGACTTCGACTTTCTTTTCTTGTTCATCCGTCTTAATCACATCATCGTCATCCGATGCGTAATAAAACACCCGCTCCTCTTTCGGGATATCTTTTTGGAATAATTCCGCCTTAGCCACTATAAATTACCTCTCATTTTTATATACTCTTCCAGTATATCATCATATTCGGTTATTTTTAAAATGTCGTGAACTTTCTCAACCTCGTGCGGTTTTACCTTCTGAACCCTAAAATATGGCCAAAACTTAAAGTTATTAGAAAAATGATGTATTACAGTATTCTCCTCTGGCCGCTCTCCCTGCTCATTATATTTACGAGGGAGCAACCTTCTCTTCTTGATAGATTTATTGAGCGCCGCTTGATCCGCCAGCATCATCCGCCTTTTCGCGCATAATTCAACCGCCCTACTAAACATATTAGATTTCAAACATTCTGGTATATTAAATAACATTACGCCAGAGTTCATATAATCGAAATTAAATAACCCATTATAATGATAAAAATTCTTTCCATAAATATCTAGCACGCCCGCCGCCTCTATTCCGTCCAAATTAATGTTATAAAATTCTTCTAAACTCTTACGACACATAACATCGTAATCTAAGTAGAGTATTCTATCAAGCTTTGCCAATTCCGGAATCTTATCAATATAAAGCCGAAGCATCGAACATGGCGTAAAATATGAACCCATATTCTTTTTTGGCAAATTAGCCAAAAACACCTCAGTCGCATCAATTTTCTTCACAAAACTCTTCGAATTAGTCTTTTTTACTAAACCATCCAGGAATTTCGTCGCTTTATCAGAAAAAGGCTTAGTCGATCCATAATTAATTGTCATAATATAGATACTAAGCGACTCTTTATTGTGTTTTAAAATCGATAAAACCGAAACTAAAAGCCCGTTCTGAATCCCCGCATCCCCACAATATAAAATATTCATAATCCCATTATACCAAACTCAATATATGCTAAAATAAAAATTATGAATCTATACATCGTACGCCATGGGCAAACCGACTGGAACCTTGAAGGCCGCATCCAAGGCCTTAGTGACGTTGAGCTTAATAAGACTGGTATTTCCCAAGCTAAAGCCCTCCGCGACAAACTCTCTAATGTAAATTTCGATTTATGTATTTCCTCCCCCTTAAAACGTGCAGCTAAAACCGCCGAAATTGTCGCAGATAACCGATGTAAAATCATTTATGACGGATTATTAGTCGAACGTTCCTACGGAAAAAAAGAAGGGGCTATAAGCGAAAAAGCCCCCTATAGTACAGATAGAAAACTAGGCAAAAAAGACGACGATCCCGATTTTGAATCCCTAGATTCTATGCTCGACCGTGCAGAGAAATTCCTAAAAAAGATCCAAAATCTCAATGCAGAAAACCTACTAGTCGTTAGTCACGGTACCTTCTTAAAGGCTATATATTACACAATTCTCGGCTACGATGAGAATACCGACTTCTTAGCCGGGAACCTACAAAACTGCGGCTACGAAAAGCTCGAACTGCCAACAAAATCCTCCTAATACTAAAAACTCAAATTTTTCA
>JAGCAL010000008.1 GCA_017652715.1 Candidatus Saccharimonadota bacterium
AGGCCAGTTAAATTCATAGTGATATTGTAGCATATTTGCTATTTGATTCTGGATCGCAATGCTTTATGCCTTTCGGCGAAGCTTGGAGAGGAATTGATGGAGATGGTAGAATGGCCGATTCAGAGGAAGCTCATAGGCGCCAAGGAGTTCGACGACGTGGCCGCCAAAGCCTTTTTTGAATTTATAGATTCCATAACCGGGTTTGTCTGGATTCGGTAGGCCTTGGATGCCGTAAAAATTGTATCTTTTGAATTTGTTTTTAAGTGCGTATTTTATCATGTACCATTGAATGGCGTATTGAGCATTATATTCTTTCATGTGTTTTTCGTCACTTCCAGAGAAGAGATAGATAACCTCGTCGCCATAGGTCATAAACATAGCGGCTGCGACTGGAACTTGTGATGACTCCTCTTTCGCGAATGCCATAATGTATTTCACCTGGCCTTTCTCGGCGAAGAGGTCGTACATAGTTTCGTAGTAGTCAAGAGATTTATCGGAAAAGTGGCGACGCTCGGAGGTCTGCTCAGTAATTTGCTTAAATTTCGCTAGCTCTTCCCTGTTCAGCTCGCGGACTTCGACGCCTTTTCTTTTCGCGCGGCTAATAAGGTTACGCGTGTTCTGTTTAAAGCTAGCGAATAGCTCATCTTCTTTACGATTTTTTAGGTCTAGAACAAAAAGATACTTAGGATTATCAGGGGTCACTTCTTTAAAGCCTAGGCTCTCTAGGTTTTCGATAGCCTTTTTGTGACTGAAACCTCCCTCTACTAATTCCCCCTCGCGGTCTCGTTCGACAAGCTCATAGTAGGGTTCGATATGCAAGAGATAGCCATTATGGGATTTTGCATAATTCTTCAGGTTTTTAAAGAAGAAGTCCACTAGGGCTTTATCTTCGTAATCAAGGAGTGGGCCACCCGGAATATAGTAAGTAGATTTACCAAGAAACGTGGGTTTTGCTACGGCCATCGTAGCGGCAACTAGTTTTTTGTCTTTTTCGACACCGAAATAGTATGGCGTCCAGCCGTTTTTAGATCGAAGTTCTGCGATTTCAGTAGTTTGGAGGAAGGATTTATAAGGTGATTTGTTAGCAAATTTAGTAAATTCGGTTGGTTCTATAGTAATAAATTTCACTATGCTCTCCTTAAGAGTCGGTTAATTTTGCGAGTCAGCTGGTATAGTTTATATTTTAGAGGCTTTAACACAATATCGTATGTTCCGGCATAATCTACCTGCTCTCCTTTAAAGGTCTTCTTGAAATTCGTAAAACCGGCCCAGGGGTGATTTTTCGGCGCATTCTCAGGGGCGATACCCCAGAAATCGAAGAATTGAAGGTTCTTT
Source organism: Candidatus Saccharimonadota bacterium (assembly GCA_017652715.1). Classification (GTDB taxonomy): domain Bacteria; phylum Patescibacteriota; class Saccharimonadia; order Saccharimonadales; family Saccharimonadaceae; genus Nanosyncoccus. The sequence goes on from JAGCAL010000008.1 coordinate 1,336, forward strand.
TCCTCGGCATCCTTTATAAGTTGGATAGTTAGAACGCCCGTAGCGTGAAGCTTACGGCCTTGATCGCTTTGAGCTCCCTGTAGGTTGTATCTTGTAGTCTCATCATCAAATACCAATCCGGCGGCAACTATCTCATCGGTAGAGTTCGTCGATTCTTCCTTTTGATTCTTCGCCTCTCGGTCCTCTGTTTCATTCGGATCATGGTATCTAACGATGTAGAGCGTCGCAAAGGGTTGGGCAAGCTCAGTTTTCAGGTAGTTTTCAGAGAAGGTATTAATTCCCTTTTCTCTCGCAAGTGCTTTTTGGAGATCAATAAGATATTTGATGTCTTCTGGGCGATGACTAGTCTCGATTGAGAGTCCGTTTTTCTCAGCTGACTTATAATAACGAAGTAGACGGGACGGTAGTTTGGCTTTCAATTCTTCGTCCTTGTTTTTTAGATCCAGAACCCAGGTTTCTTTAGGGTTTAAATCGGTTGATTTCTTTGTCTTATCTGGACAACTCTTGATAAAGTTCGGGTTTTGAGGCTCGATACGGATAAAAATGCAGTTATTCTCTTTAGCCGCGACGCGAAGCGACTTTAGAGCTTTTTTAAAGGAACTGGCGTCTTTTGCGACAGGTCCATAAGGAACATATAGATAATTCCCTACTGGGGTACTTCTATAAATTGCGAGGAATTGGTAATCATCTTTTTTCTCGAATATCGTTTTTTCGCCAAGTTCAGATTGGAGTTTTTGCCATGCTTCAGATTGTAACAATGGAATTTTCATGAATTCATTATACCATAAGTTGCTGTGAAAAAATTTGACTGCTTATGGTTTATATTTTCTCATTCAAAATTATCGGCTCTGGGGTTCTTCCCTGGTCGTTATGTAGATTGATTTTGACTTTAGCAATTAAATTCTGAGTCCTTTTAGATATTCTCGGTTGCTAAAGTTACCTCCAACCCCATTTCGGCGGTTGTTACCCTGATTTTAGCGCGAGCGATTTTGTTTGTCAAGCGGGTTGCCAAGGCCCTCGGTTGCTAGACAAAAGGGAACCAACCGAATTTTGCTTATGGTTTCTGTGGATAAACTTGTTGAAATTCTGGGTAAAACCTAATGGGGTGTTATTTTTGAGCGGCTCCGCAGGCTCCAGCAGTCAAAATTACAAAGGTCACGAATCCGAATCCGAAACTGGTAATTTCGGTGAGGATTCGACTGACCGTTGTAATTTTGACGACTGCGAGCCGAGGACTAGCGAAAAAGTAAACCCCGTTAGGTTGTGCTAAAATTAAAGTATGGCTTATATTAGAAAATTCAAGACAACCTCAGGAGCGACTGGAGTCCAGGTCTGCTATAAAGAGCAGGGAAGAGTGGTAAAAACCGTACATGTCGGGTCGGCTTCGAGCGAGGAACGACTAAAAAAACTACTCCGAAAGGCGCAGGGAATTATTGACGGCAACAAAAAACCGTTATTTAACCTGAATAAATATAATAGGGAAGACTAAATTAATTCTTGTTGGGCTTTGAGGCGCGAAATGAGTGCCTCTTTTTCTTTGATTTGATCCCTAGTTTCTTTAACGAGGTGCGCAGGGGCTTTGTCGACGTAGTTCGGATTAAACATGCGCGCATTTAGGGCATCTAATTCGCGGCCGATAGCAAGGATCCTATCCTCTAGAGCGTCTCTGTATTCTTTAACAACATTCTCTGGAACATCAAGATATAATTCATGGTTAGCTAGAGCTAATCTTAGACCACGAGGAGCGCCAGCTAGGGAATTAATGGTCGGAACCTTGGACAGTGCCTTTATTAGAAGTTGGTTATCGTTTACGAGACTATCATTGTCGTATAATAGGCCATATTTATTCGCGTTATTAGTGCCTGGTAGGGCCTGTAAGGTCGTTCTAATCTCGGACACGATAGTTCTTATGTTTTCAAATTCTTCGGCCGAAATCGGGTCGTATTCAAGCTCAGACGGCCATTTCGCAGTAATAATAAATCCTTCAGTCCAGCTGAGATTTTGCCAAATTACCTCTGTAACAAAGGGGGCAAACGGATGAAGCGCTATCAAGAGAGCCTCAAGCGTAGTTTTCAGCAGTTCGACGTTCTTAAAGAGTTTCTGGCTTTCGAGGAACCAGTCGGCATACTTGTCCCAGATAGTGCTATATAGAATTTCGACAGCGTCGGCAAAACGATAGGCCTTCATGTCAGTCTCAACCTGTTTTAGACATTCATTAATCTCGCGACAAATCCAGTCTTCGCCCATGTTCAGGGTTTCATATTGACTCGAGATAGTACTTTCTCGACTCGCTTCGTCGCGCTCGTTGTCGCGGGTGATCCCGGAAGTACTATTTTCGGATTCCTCGGCAGCATCGTCGACGATGCTTTGGATGAGTCGGGAGATGTTCCATAGCTTATTACAGAGATTACGGCCGGCAACGACGCTGTTTTCAGAGAAGGCTTGGTTCATTCCGGCGGAACGGCCGCGTAAAATACCGAGACGGAAGGCGTCGGAGCCATATTTCGTAACAAGATCCATCGGATTAATTACGTTACCCTTGGACTTACTCATCTTCTTGCCTTGGCCATCGAGAACTAGACCATGGAGATAGACCTCACGGAAGGGCACTTCGCCAGTCACGTAAATCCCCATCATAATCATTCTGGCAATCCAGGCAAAGAGGATGTCGGCGCCGGTTTCCATGACGTTCAAGGGGTAGTACGGGTTATAGTTTTCAGGGGTCCAATTCGTGCACACTATTGGCCATTGCGAGCTAGAGAACCAAGTATCAAAGGTATCCTCGTCACGAACATATTTAACGCCGGCTTTCTCGATCTCTTTAAGATGAGTACGGCGGTCAAAAATCCAATCTGGTTCGTCTGTAGCACGTTCATCAACTTTCCTAAACATCGGGATAGCAATACCCCAAGGAATCTGGCGAGAAATGTTCCAGTCTTTAAGGCCTTTAAAGTAGTTTATTAGGACGGCTTTTTTATTCGCAGGGAAGAACTTAATTTCATCATTTTCAAGATGTTCGATTGCGACTTTAGCAAGACGTTCAACATCAACAAACCATTGCTCCTTTAACATCGGCTCGAGTACTGTACCGCATTTGTAACAATGGGCGACCGAGTGTTCAATTTTCTTCTCGCCCTTTAATAAACCTTGTCGCTTTAAGTCTTTTAGAACTTCTTTTCTACATTCACTAGCCGTCAAACCGTTATATTTTTCAGGGACATTAACCATTGTCCCGTCTTCGGCGATCACCTGAAGGCGGGGAAGATTGTGGCGCTCGCCAACCTGGAAATCGTCAAAATCATGAGCTGGAGTAATCTTTACTGCACCGGTACCATATTCTGGATCGGCGTGTTCATCTTTGATAATCGGAATTGTTTTATCGGTTAAAGGTAGCTTTACGCGCTTACCAATTAGATTCTTATAGCGTTTATCCTCTGGATTTACAGCAACAGCAGCATCACCGAAGAGAGTCTCTGGGCGAGTAGTAGAAACTATGATAGAAGTAGGGCTTGAGATAGTGCTCTCTCGGGACGGGTCGTCGGCTAGCTTATACTCAATATCCCAAAGAGTACCTTTTTCATCTTTATGCTCAACCTCGATATCAGCAAAGGCGGTTTGGTGTTTTGGACAATAATTAACAAGTTTCTCGCCGCGGTAGATAAGGCCGTCTTGCCACATTTTTTCGAAAGTAGTGTAAACTTGGTCAACGACGTTTTCGTCTAGTGTAAAGGTAAGGTCTTGCCAAGAGCAGGAAGCGCCGAGAGCGCGAAGCTGTAATTCCATATTACCGCGTTGTTCGGCAACGAAATTCCAAACGCGAGAGTATAGCTCATCGCGATCAAATTCAAAACGAGTGTGCCCCTGTTTTTCTAGGTTTCTCTCGTAAACAACCCAAGTTTCAAAACCAGCGTGGTCGGCGCCGGGAATATACCATGATGATTTTCCCATCAATCTGTTATAACGAATAAGAGCATCTTCTAGGGCAACCGTAAGGCCATGGCCGATATGGAGATTACCGTTTGCGTTTGGAGGGGGCATAACAATCGAATAGGTATTATACTCTCCGGATTCCATACGGTCATCGGTACCGCTTTCGTCATCGTCGACCGGAATGGTCGGTATTTTAGGTTTAAAAACGTCTGCAGCTTCCCATGCTGCGTAAATATCGGACTCATATTCGCCCGGTTCGTAACTCTTAGAAAATCCCATGGGTTAATTATATCATAAAGCGAGCTGGGCGCGAATAGATTCGAATTCTTCGGGAGTCAGCTCCAAAGTGCGACCATAGGTCCAGGTTTCATCGTAGGGAAGTAGGTGGACGTGAGCATGCGGGACATCGGTACCAACTACCTTCCATAGCGTGCGAACACCGAGAACTTTTTCCATGTGAAGCGATAGCTTTTTTACAGTAGCCATCAAGGCCTGATATTCTTCGTCGGGAAGTTCATAGATTTTATCTACTTCATTTTTCGGAATGACCAATGTGTGTCCTTTGGTTTCAGGGTGAATATCGAGAAAAGCGAGCGTTTTGTCATCTTCATAGATTTTATAGCACGGAATTTCGCCGTTTATGATTTTTGTAAATACGCTACTCACTTTACTCTTTCTTGCTAGATAATCTAGGCTTCTAGCTTCTTAGTTTTACGCTGTTTTTTACTCTGCCTTATGGCAACGAAATAGATTTCGGAGAAGACGAAGGCGAAAGCTAGGGCGGCGATAACGTCAACTGGCGTATGCATATTAGAGTATATACGCCCAACGCAAGTTAGGCTAATCATGATAATCATCATGAATTCGAGGGCAATACGTAGAGCGTTCGATTTAATGTATTTCGGTAAAATAATAGTCGTAATAAAGAAGATAGTTGTCACGACCATAACATGCGTAGAAGGGAAGGACGGCTCGCCGGAACCGTTCGGGCGCGTAGCAACAATAATAAGTTTATCAAAAACGAAATACGTGATAACCATTAAAATCAACGGCAACAACATCCAGAGAAGCTGGATATCGACTTTCTTGATAGATTTGCGCGTTATCCATTGGTATAGACCAAGAATCGCGAAAATCGCTAAGGTTATGATTGATATTGCTAAAATTATATTTGTAATTAATTCCCACTGCATAATAGTTTTATTATAGCATAACCAGCGCGCATGGCAATAAAAAATGGTATAATTATGTAAACTTAATCCTAATCATCATGGAGGAGTAAAAGATGGCAGTAATACTCATTCCTTATACCTATGGCGATAAGGTTATTGTAGGTGATAAGGTTGGCCCACTAGGATATTTAAAGTGTAAAAAGTGCAAGAAGTTGGCTCTCCATATCATGGAAGAGGGTACCTTGCAGAAGCATATTGATGGGTTTATCCCTGCTGGCAGAAAACATGAATCTTATGTCATCGAATGCAATAGATGCGGAAACTTTTCAATTCCTAAAGTCGGAAAGGAAGGTGAACTATATGAGTTAATCAAGCAATACCCAGCAAATATTGATTTTGAACAAATCGAATCTATGGTGTCAGATTTTTATTCCAACGACAGCCATGTTTACCTTAGCCCAGATGCAGCAATTGAACAGTTTCCCAAAAACTGCGTTGATGCAATCGCGAAAAATAAACCAAAAAATTATCAGAAAGCCGTATTTGATTCTGCGTTTGCTTTTATCTACAACAAAGAGTGGCGCAAATCAGCGATGGGCAAAATGGATAGGAAGGTTAACATCCTTACCGCTATTATAATGATAGGCATAGTCGCGCTTATCATAGGTGCAATCGCCGGCATAGCCGCAATCATCAGAAATCTATCGAAATAATAAGTATTTTTGATAAAACATTAATAACAAAGACGAAAAGTGGTTCCGTATTAAATAATAAGCAGTCTGCGCTGGTTGGCTAAAACAAAAGTATAAATAGTTTCGGTACACCTTAGTTAAAGAGGTAGTAACTATGTTAAAAAGGGATTTAATGATATAATCAAACATACTATGGTTTATCTGGATTATGCGGCGACTAGCCCGCTTTTACCGGAGGTGATAAAAGCGATGCATGAAGCAGAGCAAAAATATTTTGCTAATGCATCAGCACTTCATACGCCAGGTCATCTATCGATGAACAAAATTGAAGAGACACGCGAGCTATTGGCGAAATTAATCAACGCAGATTTAGACGAAATCATTTTTACCTCTGGCGCTTCTGAATCAAACAACACTGTTATTCGTACTTTTGAAAATCATGAAATTATCACTTCGCCGCTTGAGCATCATTCTATAATTGAATCTGCGAAGGAATTAGGTGGGAACAAAAAGCCGACACTTTATTCTTATATGTACGCTAATAATGAGATTGGGGAATTGTTGCCGATTGGAGATATCGTTAAAACAGCACATGCGGAGGGTGGATACATTCATTCTGATTTGACACAGGCACTTGGTAAAGTCGAACTAGATGTGAAAGCGCTCGATTTGGATTACGCGACGTTTAGTGCACATAAAATTGGTGGGCCAATTGGAGTGGGTGCGCTCTATGTTAGAAAAGGCGTACCTTTTAAGCCGCTGATAATTGGTGGCAATCAGGAGAAGCATCGTCGAGGTAGTACTTATAATACAGTGGGGATTAT
>JAGCAL010000009.1 GCA_017652715.1 Candidatus Saccharimonadota bacterium
AGGCGTAGGTTCTCAATCATCCAGCATTTTCCGTCCTTTAGTTTAGCTACAGCATAAACATCATTATCACGTTGGTCGGTTAATGCGGTAACTTCGCCAGTATTCATAGCAGAACAGCCTTGCCAACCTTGGAGATTGCCAGAAGTTGGAACCCAGACGGCATAAAGGGCGAGGCCTGGATTAGAACCAGTATATTGTCCAGCAGTAAAGCTGATTGTTTCGTTAGGACCATAAATGTGGTAACCAGCATTAGCGCCAGTACCATTACCGTTTGCATCGTTCTGGTTTAGAACCCAATCGTATTTATCGGACCAGCCAGCGAAGCCATAGCCCGTTCTTTGGAAGTTACTTGCCCAAAGGTTTGCGGTTGTAGCTGAACTCGTAATGCTCTGATCTCCCATAGAATCAGTAACTCCAGAAGCATTTGGATTATAGCAAATTTTACCAGAATTACATGCAACAGGCATGAGTGGCACCTCACTCGCTGGATGCACCATGGTGTATTTTACTTTACCATTATAGGTACCGGCAGGTTGAGTACCGGAAATAAAGGCAGCATAAGTAGATTGAACACTAACACCACTATTACCAGAAGTAGCAGTAGTAAGTGTAGCTACTTTAGTTTGAGTTGATGGAACGTTGTTATAGTTTGTATAACTAGCTGTAATGGTAGGACTGGTTTGTCCTGAGACTGACTGGAGTTTCATAGCCCAGTTGGATGTACTTCCACTTGTTGCGGTTCCAGTTACTATGTCTTTTAATGGAGTTAATGCTCCGCCTATTGTAGCGAGTAGTTTAGTGTTTCCTAGTTCTTGGTTAGAATAGCCTATAGCATATAGACTAAAGCCTTCTGAATCATTACATACAATATTAAATGTAGTAGTTCCAATATCGGTTCTATATGTATTATTATTGATTTCTGCAGAATGTGGAGTATCTATGACGTTTGATAGAGTACAGGCGGAGGGGACAATGACGGAGGCGTTAGCAGTTTCTGCTTTTACGTTAGAGTTCAATAAAAGAATACTGCTAGCTAGAGTTATACTAATAAGCCCCGCTGGCAAAATATATAGTCTACCAATCATAACCCCATTATAGCATAAACATTAAAACAACTACAACAAAAATATGCCCTACCGGCATCTTTTTTATCAATGGTGCCCGCGACTGGAGTCGAACCAGCAAGCCGATTGGCACATGCTCCTAAGGCATGCGTGTCTACCAATTCCACCACACGGGCATAAAAACATTATAACACAAAAACGAGTCCCTGAATAGAGACTCGTTTTTGATAAATTAAGCTTATCTTTTAGCTAACCGACGAGAACCTAAATAGGTAACAAGCGCGCCAGCAATCAAAGCAATCGGTAAAACTTCTTCCGGACCAGTACTTGGAATATCGTTACTTGTAGTCGACACGGTCGCTGAGCTGTTAGACTTAGAAGTCGAGCTAGACGAAGTATCCGTAGACTTAGTCGAGATATTTACGGTACTAGAACTGCTACTGGAGCTACTGCTTGAACTATTCGTCGAGGTTTTGTTATCATTGCTATTTGTCGTCGTAGTTTTAGTCTTACCATCATCGCTAATTTCAACAGAAGTGTTAGTATCGGTATTAGAAGTAACCGACGGTTTCGACTTCTTCGTCGCGACTACAATAATCGCAACAATCAAAATTAGAATGAGAACGATGGCAGCTGTCGCTACCGCAATGATTTTTCGGCGTTCTTTTCGGTCCGCCTCCTCTTGATAATACATATTAATAAAACTCCTTATACCCCCAATTATATCACACTTAAGCCAAAAAGTCAAACATTTTATCTATAGATTACGACCTCTGTTACTTCTGGTATATGGAGATACAGGCCCTAGCATACTTCTTTGTTTTTATAAGTTTCAATTTTTCTAACCCTGATATATTCGCCGGGTGAGATAAAACCAATATTCCATCATCTTTCAAAAAACTAGTCAAATGTTCCACATCTTCAATCTTAAAGTCATCATACGGCGGGTCAGCAATAATAACATCAAAAGTCTTATTAGTTCGAAACTTTCTAACATCCATAACATTAACTTCTTCAACCTCCGAAATATTCAAACTCTGGGCATTCTTTACGATAACCCTTGCGATTTCTGGGTTTTTCTCTATAAAAGTGGCGCTCTTAGCTCCGCGCGACAAAGCTTCGAACCCTAAAGCCCCTGAACCGGCATAAGCATCTAAGGCCTCTGCCCCTGGTATCTTCTTGGAAATCATATTAAAAAGTGCCAATTTCTCCCTAGAACCCATAGGATGAGTCAAAGAAGACTTCGGCGACAAAATCCGTCGCCCCCGATATTCCCCAGATGTAATTCGTATATCGTCCATTAGTTTAGAGTAGTTAACTGTTGGTATTTCGTAATGCCCTGCATTAATTCAGTATATTTTAACATATTATTAGGATCCTGTAAAAAGCGCTCAACGTCGACTTGAACCCGATGAATCAGCTTCGTATCAGAGAGCGAAGCAATCCGAAGATCCAATGCGCCATGCTGCAAAGCCCCATAAATCTCCCCCGGCCCACGTAACTTTAAGTCCACCTCGGCAAGATGAAAACCGTCTGAAGACTTTTCGAGCTCCCGAAGTCGGCGCGAAGGCTGCATCTCCCCAGAAGTTAAAAGATAGCAAAAAGAAGCTACGCTGCCTCTTCCAACCCGACCCCTTAGCTGATGAATCTGAGCGAGACCATAACTCTCAGCATTCTCAATCACCATAAGACACGCATTCGGAACGTCTACTCCGACTTCTACGACCGTCGTGGAAACCAAAATATCAATCTTTCCCCCCGAAAACCGCTTCATAATGTCATCCTTCTCGGCCTGCTTCATGCGTCCATGCAAAAACTCAATCCTCTGCTTCGGAAATATCTGTTTCAATTTCGCCGCCCGCGTCTTTACCGAAACAGTTTCGGCACGAGAATTATCATCAATAGCCTTACAAACCCAATAAACCTGATTACGACGAATAACTACCTCAGAAATCTTCGGATATAGTCTCTCTTTCATCTCAATTTCCGGCAAAATCGTCGTTTTAATCGGCTGTCTCCCCCTAGGAAGTTGATTCAAAATAGAAACATCAAGATCACCAAACACCGTTAGCTGTAGAGATCGCGGTATCGGCGTGGCAGTCATAGCCAGAAGATGCGGAGCTAAACCTTGCGGAGATTTTAATGCCAATTTCTGTCTCTGTTCAACCCCAAAACGATGTTGCTCGTCGATAATCACTAAACTAAGCCTAGAAAACTCCGTATCATCCGTCAAAAGAGCGTGTGTGCCAATCACTAAATTAATCTTACCGTTTTTTATATTTTCCTTCAGATTCACCTTATCTCGAGTCGCCCCAGTTAGAAGCGCCACGGTTATCTTAAACGGCTCTAAAAGGGTCTTTAAATTCTCATAATGTTGCGCAGCTAAAATCGCCGTTGGCGCAAGAAGCGCGACCTGACAACCAGAGAGGGTAGCAGAATAAGCCGCAAGCGCTGCCACCATGGTCTTGCCTGACCCGACATCGCCCTGAAGCAATCGGTTCATCGGCGTCTCTTTTTCCATATCTTGAAAAATCTCCCAGGCCGCCTTCTTTTGTGCCCCCGTCAACTCAAATGGTAAACTTCCCAAAAACTCCTTAACTGTCTCTAATCTAAACGTTATCGGCTCGGCCTTCAGTTTTTCATTCTCTCTTTTATTCAATTTCGCCGCCAAAATCAGCTCAAACAGCTCCTCATAAGCTAGATATCTTCGCGCCTCTTCGACAGATTCAGGAGAACTTGGAAAATGAACTGAAAATAGTGATTTTTTGCGCTTCCCTGGCTCTACCGTTGGTAATAAATCGGGGATAAGAGCAAATTTATCACGCAAATTCCCAACTAAACGCTTAAAATCGCGCGACTTCAACGCGCCGTGAGCCACATAAATAGGGTTTAAGCCACTTTTAGTATCGATATCGGATACTAGAGCCGCCGAAGGTGAGATAAGGCTATAACGGCCATTTTTGAGCTCATAATTACCGGTAAAATAATATTCCTTATCTGGAGCAAACTGCCTAACACGGTAACTCTGATTAAACCAAACGACCTTAATCGAGCCAGTTTTGTCACTAACTACCCCCTCTGTTATCGATAGATTGCGCTTTCGGGCCCTCCGAGTCGAAATTTCACTGATTTTCCCCTTTACTACTACCTTCCCGGGTCTAATTTCGGCAATCGAAATCGGACGTTCATAACTCTCATAATCTCGCGGCAAATTATAAAAAAAATCCCGCACCGTACGAATACCACATTTCGACAAAATCTCGGCAGTCTTACTCCCAACCCCCTTTAATGTTTCGACATCATCAAAAAGATTCATGCTTTGCCCGAATGTTCTTCGCGCCACTTCGCAATCTCGCCATGATTACCAGATAACAGAATTTCCGGAACTTTCATACCTCGAAAATCCTCTGGTCTCGTATATTGAGGGTATTCTAAATTATCTCCATCCGAAAAACTCTCAATCTCGGCCGACTTCTCGCCCCCGAGCACCCCAGGAATTAAGCGCACGACCGAATCGATAATTGCAAGCGCCGGCAACTCTCCGCCTGTTAAAACATATTTTCCTAACGAAATCTTATAATCCACTATCGACAAAATTCGCTCGTCATACCCCTCGTAATGCGGACATAAAATTATATAATGTGAAGACGTCTCCCGTTCAGCAAACTCTCTAGCCATCTCTTGATTCCAGACTTCTCCAACAGGAGTAGGTAAAATAACTTTTGCCGACGCATCCTTCGCCTTAACCGATTCGATTGCTTTAAACACCGGTTCACACCTCAGTAACATTCCATCGCCTCCCCCATAAGGCGTATCATCTACAGATTTGTGCGGCCCTAGACCAAAATCACGCAAGTCGACAAAATCAAACTCGGCAAGTCCTTTTCTCGTCGCCTTTTCCATCATTGATGCCTTAAGATACGGCTCTATTGCTTCTCTAAACAATGTAATTATCGTAAACTTTATCATTTTTACTCTTACTCTAGTCAAAAATAACCTTTTTCAACCCTAATTATACCATATAGCTTTGAAACGAAAAACGGTCTTTCGACCGTTTCCCCGCTGTTACGCGCCCACCCCCGGGGCACATTGGTTTGTTTTAATCCGCTGTTTATTTTAGTAAGTCTCCACACTCCACTTTTTCATCAGTGGAACCCCTGTGAAGCGTACCAGCTTATGTTTATAATAAACCATAAGCGCCCGCCTGTCAATACTTTAAATTCTAAGAAATTATGTTATAACATATGAAAACACCGCCCGAAGGCGGTGTTTTCGTTGAAAGACTTATTTACCAATCGAAAAAGTACGGACTAATCCTCTTCCCTCACATAGTATGTATTACGAATCGTCTCGTTGCCACCTATCTTCGCATATCCAACCTGCGAATTATCGATAACTGCATTACCGCGCACCGATACGGCATCTTCAATCCGAGAATTGGTGATTTTGGAATTGTCATGAATAGATATATCTTCTCCACAAATAAGAGAATCTATAACTTGAGCATTGCCATATATTACTCCACCAGCAACAATAAAAATACGAGAATCACGTATGTGAGCGTTTCCGTAAATCCTGCCTCCATCAATAGACGATTCCCGAATGCTAGCTTCACCAGAAATATCTACTCCGCCGCCATCAATAAGAGAACTACAAACTTCAGCGGAACCGCAAATCCGACATCCTTCTTCTCCATCAAAGCCATCATCGATAACAGAGTTCTTTATCTGAGCATCCTCACAAATTCGAGAACGCTTTCCCATGACTTTGGAATTAGAATCAATCCAACAATTACCTTCGTGGGACAGATTTTCTTCAAACTGGACAAAACCGCCCACTTCTCCCTTTCTGACAACACCTTCAATATCCTTCAGTGCTCTAATACGGTAAAGAGTTACCGGTTTAGCTTCCCTATAGCCATCATCATTAATCGTACAACATTCTTCATTATAGAAACCACTCTCGATATTCGATTGAGTATACTCCAGCCGTTCACAAACAATAGTTTCGTCCGTTAATTCAAACTTCTTTTCCATTAAACCCCCTTCTTTCAACGAAAAATTAAAGAACCACTAGCTACAAGAATGTAATAGTTACACTTTAATTATAGCATAATAACCTTAATATGTCAATTACATGCGAATAATTCTAATCTCTCCGCAAACTTGAGCAGTGTGATATAATACAAGTATGTTTACAGATACAGCGAAAGTTAGTTTAAAAGCCGGTAAAGGCGGCGATGGTGCCGTTTCTTTTCGTCATGAAATTTACATTCCTAAAGGCGGCCCAGACGGGGGCGATGGCGGTAAAGGTGGCGACATTATTTTTCGCGCCGACCGTAACACTAACACCTTAGTAGATTTTCGCTTTACCCCAATTCTAGAAGCCGAAGACGGCAAAAATGGCTCCGGCCAACGCTCCGCTGGTAAAAGCGGCAAAAACCTGATTGTCGACGTCCCTATTGGTACGGTTGTTTACAAGATTGACAAAAGTCTTGGAAACTCCGTTTTGCAACAATCCGCAGACTCCGACAGTCAAAATTACCACGGTCACGACGCGCCCCGAGAAAGAATCTTTTTGGCCGATTTAACACAAGATGGGCAAGAAGCAATCATCGCTCATGGCGGCTCCGGCGGATTCGGGAACGCTCATTTTAAAAGTTCAACCCGCCAAACTCCAGTAGTCGCTGAAGTCGGCGAACCAGGTGAAGAATTCGAAGCCGAACTCGAATTAAAATCAATGGCTGATGTCGGTCTCGTCGGATTGCCTAATGCCGGAAAATCCACCTTCCTCTCTGTAGTCTCAAATGCAAAACCCGAAATTGCCGACTATCCCTTTACGACTATCACTCCAAACCTCGGCGTTGCAACAATCGATGACAAAGATATTCTTATCGCTGATATTCCAGGTTTAATCGAAGGCGCTGCCGAAGGCAAGGGTCTCGGCCACGATTTCCTGCGTCATGTCGACCGCACAGCAGTTCTACTTCATCTAGTCGACATCTATAACGACGACGCCGGCGAAGCCTACCAAGTTATCCGAAACGAGCTCGAAAAATATTCCGATCTCGCTTCTCGCCCAGAAATCGTCGCTCTGACTAAATGCGAAGGCGTCGATGATGACATTATTAAAATGCAAATGGCCTCCATCCTCGAAAAAAATCCGAACGCCAAAA
>JAGCAL010000010.1 GCA_017652715.1 Candidatus Saccharimonadota bacterium
CAAAAAATACGGTTTGCGTTCAGCTCGTCGCAAAGAGCAGTTCTCGAAGCGTTAATGCGAATTACGAATTCCGCGAAACGAAAAATCCACCGGTTATATCGGTGGATTTTTTGGTTTTCAGGACGCGAAAAACCGCGGACGAATGAGCCCGCGGCTTTCTTCTGATTGAATCGAAATTTGAGTTACGATCATCTTGCTAACAGTTAATCCGGCTCGTAATTCCACGCTTTATTCGCAAGCTCTACGGCCTGCAGGAAAAGTTCGTCGTCTTCTTCGAACATTTTCGTAGCACGCTCCAACGCTTGCTTTATGCAATTAGGAGGGTCACCCTCAAGCTCCACATAATCTTCCAGTACGCCCTCGCTCAAAAGAACAGTGGCCAAGAAGTCAGGGTAGCGTCGCATGTAGTCCGCACTCCATCGCTCCTCGGTAACAGTGTGGTTATTCAGCCCCACATTTTCAGATACATTCTCCGAAGACTTTATGGCTATTACGTCAGTTTCGTCTGGCACATCGCCATGTTTTTCCACATGGATAGATTGCGGCATATCTTTGGCTGTCGTCATCTTATTGCATAAAATAGTAGACAGCAAACAACCGAGCAGAAAGCTCAGTGTAGCAACAATAACTGATACAATTTTATCTTTCGACATTTTTCTGTCCCCCCCTTTTTTTCGAAATTCAACCAGTTAATGTTCGTAACCGATTATGGTTACAGTTTCATTATATCACACTTATACTATTTTGTCAAGTATAATACAGTAGAGGCGTTCTCGAATTATAGTGCGCGAAAAACCGCGAGCGAATGAGCCCGCGGCTTTCTATGATTGATTGTCCTAGTTGTCAGAGATACTCCAGGTGTTACCCTGTTACTCAGGGTTCCGTCTCCTTCGGCTTTGCCTTAGTCGTTTCCGGAGGTCTCGTGCTCTCCGGTTGAGACGGAGCTGTTTTTTTCGGTTTCGTTGCTTCTGTTGGCTTTATCAGCTCCTTAGGTTTTTCCTTAGTTTCTTTCTGATAAGAGTAGGTTCCTGTGGTGGTCGGCGGTTCAGGTGATTGTACCTCTGTTAACTCAGAGAGGATCGTTCTCGCTCGTTTTAGAGCTCGCTGATGAAGCAAGTCGTCATTAAGAAACTCCTTCTCAGCGATAATGATTAACTCCGGATACGTATTGAACCTTTTCGGCACCTCTAACAATGGAGTTAATTCTTTCATTGTATAGAGGAATTCCGCAAGAGCCAATGTATCATCTTGCATTCGCTGGAAATACATTGACTTGAATTCCTCGACTTTCTGCTCGGACTTAGCCTCATTTAACTCCTCTTTCTGTTTCTCATATTCGTCGTATGAAGAAATCTCAGGAGAAATGTTTTCCAGGGAAGGCTCAGCAGAGGTCTCTGGACTGACTATTCTGATAATACTGGAGTTCGAAACCTTCGTCGTTGCAGGTTCGGTCTCCTTTTTTGGAACCTTTTCCAGTTCTTTTCCTTTAGAGTTCGTCTCCTGGTCGAGATTAAGCTCCTCGACGGGTTGCTCCTCTGCGGCGAATGACACTCTTTCGGCTTGTTCTAGCCTTTTAGTGTAATCCACGATAAAAATTTTACAGATCACTAATAAACACAATACTACGATTAAAGATACCACTACCTTGTCTGATTTGTCCATTTGCCCCTCCTTAAATCAATCAGTTCTAAAGGTACCATAACCGATTACGGTTACCATCTCCATTATATCATACTTATGCTTCTCTGTCAAGTATAATACAATAAAAGCGTTCTCGAATTATAGTGCGCGAAAAACCGCGAGCGAATGAGCCCGCGGCTTTCTATTTTCTGATTGAAATCTGACCTGTCGGTTACTTATCGACCGGGCCACCCAATAGTCCGTCGCCTTCTTCTTTAGTCAGCGGCGATCCGTCAGCCGGTAGATCGACTGCAGTAGTTAGTCTATCGATTGGAGCATCCCATAGTCCGTCGCCTTCTTCTTTAGTCAGCGGCGATCCGTCAGCCGGTAGATCGACAACGGCAGTCGGTTTTTCGTGCAACTTGATCCAGTCGCAGTCGATATGTGTTTGCAAATACACTTCTTTGGCACATCCTAACGCCTCTCGATGGAGTTCGGCGTCTTCATTGAATGCCCTTGCAGCGACAGCTATTATCTCTCGATACTTTCCCATACTATCGTCGCAGTTCAGAATTCCAGATAACTTTTTTGTAACATACAGGAATTCGGCGAGTATATATGGGTCATTCGTCATTTTCCGAATGTAGTCGGCTCGAAATACCGCCTCATCCACAGCGTCCCTATCTCTAGAGTTCGCTACAGAGACAGTTGTCGCGGCTGACTTTGTCGATTCGGATGTTTCTTCCGTCGGTTCCGCATTTTCAGTGCTACCGGCATTTGTATTAAAGCCGGGGCCAGGGTCACTATTCGGTCTCACCGCTTCGGGCGGGGCCTGGCTGAAATCCTTGACAGGCGCCGATGTTGGCGCTGAAGTAGACACTTCCGCCTCCGTCCGAATCGGTTCGGTCGAAGCGCCGGCATTAAGAAGAAGAAATAGTGCCGCACAGAACACTACTATCGTTACTGCAGAAGCAACGATAAACGCAATAACATTAGTTTTTCTCATTTTCCATTACCCCCTTGTTTATGGAATAGTTCAATCAGTTATAAAGGTACCATAACCGATTACGGTTATGCTTTCATTATATCACACTTATGCTATTTTGTCAAGCATAATACAGCATTTACGGGTTTCTGGTCGATTTTTCGCTTCGCGAAAAAAGACCAGAGGGCGTCAGCTCAAAAAATCCAAAGTAAACTTTGGATTTTATTCGCTTCCTACTCTGGTGGAGTGTAGGAGATTCGAACTCCTGACCTACTGATTGCGAACCAGTCGCTCTACCAACTGAGCTAACACCCCACTGCTATCATTATAGCATATTTTAGAGACTTGGAACAGGGAACTTTTTAGCGACAGCTTTTACTTCGTCCCTAATCAAGGCAATTTCTTCGTCCGATTCGAGACCTTCTGCGCCATCTTCGTCGGCTTTTTGGCAAATCTTCGCTACTTTTTCCATCCATTCAGCAATTTTCACCATCTCAGCCTCGCCCATACCACGCGTCGTAATGGCTGGAGTCCCGAGGCGTACGCCGTTCGGCTTAAACGCACCACCTTTATCGCCAGGGAGCGCATTGGCGTTCAAGGTAAGCCCGACTAGATCTAGGGCTTTTTCATAGATTTTGCCGCCGATACCGAAACTCTTTTGCATGTCAATCAAAATCAGGTGATTCTCGGTACCGCCGCCCTGAAGGACAAATCCGCGTTTTAAGAGTTCTTTTGCGAGAGTCTTTGCATTAGAGACGATATTTTTAGCATAGGTCTTAAATTCTGGCTTTAACGCCTCGCCGAAGGCTACAGCTTTAGCCGCGATTACGTGTTCGAGTGGGCCGCCTTGCGTACCGGGGAAGACAGCCTTATCTACTAGAGTCGGGATATTCGCTAGGCTCTTATCTTCGATTTTCTTAAGCGGAGAACCGACATTTCCCATAGTCATAATCAAACCGCCGCGCGGACCACGCAAGGTTTTATGAGTCGTCGTTGTCATGACGTTAAAGCCGAATTTTAGAGGATTCGGATGCACGCCGGCCGCAATCAAACCCGCTACATGGGCCATATCCGCCATTAGTAGAATCTCGTGACCCCATTTTTCTTCAGCTTTCTTTCGGAGCTTTGCAACGCGCTCGAAATCGGGGATTTTCATGAAGGCCGAATAGCCGACTAAAATCAATTTTACATCCTCTTCGAGAGCTAATTTCTCCATTTCATCGTAATCTATATCGCCGCTAGCATCAGTCCCGTAAGCGATAAATTGGTAGATTTTAGCACTTCTCGTAACAGGGGAACCGTGGGTCAAATGCCCGCCATGACCGAGATTCATTGCGAGTACCTTATCCCCAGGCGAGAGCCAGGCAAAATAGACTGCTTCATTAGCGTTAGCGCCAGAATGTGGCTGGACGTTCGCATGGTCAGCGCCGAATAGCTTACAGGCCCTAGCGATTGCAAGGCGTTCGATTCTATCTATATTAACCTGACCGCCATAATAGCGATAGTTTGGTAAGATTTCTTTGGCGATTTTCTTCTCGTCCCAAGAGGTTATACCTTCGAAATTCGGATAGCCCTCGGAATATTTATTGGTCAAAATAGAGCCCATCGCTGAAAGTACCGCTTCGGAAACGTAGTTTTCACTAGGGATTAGTTCGAGTCCTTCGCTTTGGCGAACTTTTTCCTGATCGATTAAATCGAATACTAAATCTTTCATTCTTTCTCCTTTTTCGGAAATTCGGTAAATTCCCAAAATTCATTTATTTTTTATCATATTTAACAATCGAGTAAACTAGATCATTTTCTGAACCTTCCTTAATTATTTGTTTATTATAGTCACCCTTGTTAAATTCAGGGAAGAAAGTCGTCGCCTTCGGCTCAGTAGCATCAACCTCGGTTAAATACAGCGTTTTTGCATAGGGAAGAAACTGGAGATAGACAGTTCCGCCGCCGATGATAAAGATTTTTTCGTCGGTATCCTTATATTTATCAATAAATTC
>JAGCAL010000011.1 GCA_017652715.1 Candidatus Saccharimonadota bacterium
AATAATGGTCGGTCGACAGCGGACAGTCTTCGCCGCTACTGCCACTACTACCACTGGTAGGAGTCGAATCAACACCAGAACAACCATTGCCAGCACAATCCGCATATACTTCATTAAGAGAAACACCTGAAAGAACTAAAACTATAAAGAATAGTAAAGTAACTAGTTTTTTCATTCAGATACCTCCATCAGTTCCTTCATCTCCAAATTATATATTTCAATATCATTATCAATTATAAACTGGCGTCTTTCACTCTTATACTTATTTATTGCATCCGTATCGCCTAATCTATCACTATAATCTATCATCCGATTATAATAGTCCATACCTGTCTCTCGCCCAACATAATCACGCACCGATTCTAAAAGCTCAATTGCCGGATAAACGCTCTCTTCTCGATCCGCCATAAGTTCCGCAAAATGAATTGCAATCCGAACCTTATTCTCCCCCTCCGCATCTTGTATTCCGTTTCCATAATCGATATAAGCATCATCTATCGTATATGTCGAATCCTCATCGTCTATCTTCACTAAAATCAAATCATTCGCAGATTCTATTGATTCCCCAGTTTTCCCAAAGCCAATCCCCCCGCTACCCATATTCATAACAACAAAAATCGCCACAACTAAACCAACAATAACAACCACGAGTACAGTCAAAATACAAACTAAGCTCTTATTTATAGAGTGCCCTCTATCTTTCATACTTTTTATATTAACATAACCGATATAAATCTTCAAGCATTTCTAGCCCAAAACCGCCCAACCCCACGATAAATTCTACCCTAAAAACTCCCGCCGAAGCCACCCATCCGCCGGACCCGCCGTCATCAATAACACTAAGTAATCTTCGGAAAGATACTCCCGAATTCTTCGCCCTAAATCCTCACCAACTTCCGAAGTCTCCGCAATCTCCGAATTTTCTAAATCTTTGATAAATTCTCGCGGACTAATAATCGCTAAATTTGGGTTCTCTCGAACCAAATAAGTCGGTAGCCAAAAAATTTTATCTACCCCTAGGAACGCATCCTTATATCCCTCCCTTACCTCATGTTGACGCGTATTCTGATGTGGTTCATAAACTGCAACAACCCCCTTCCTTCCCGTCAGCTTCGCCTCCTCAAGCGCCATTTTAATCGTCGCCGCAATCTCTTCCGGATGATGCGCATAATCCGTATATAAACCTTCCGAAATTTTTTCAAACCTCCGCCCTACTCCGGGAAATTCATTCAAGACACTAATCAAATATGACGCATTATAGCTAACTTCTATCCCCTTACTCTCGTACTCATTAAACTGCATCCTCTTTACCGCGTTCGCTGCAAGCGCCGCATCTATTCTCCGTGCTTCCCCAGCCAACCCGAAATCTTCCGGCTTATATATTGCTAGAAAATCATCGTCGCCAACAATCCCCTCGGCCGTATTTCTAATAACCGACTCGCTCTGCGATTCGAACTGCGAAAAAGCCTCCAAATATACCTCTCTAGTTTTATAAATATCCGGGTGGTCATATGAAACCGACGGAATTACCGCAAGCCACGGATGATACTTTAAAAAGTTTCTATCGTATTCATCCGCTTCATAAATAAAATATTTATCTCCCTCATGATACGCCCCGCTCGGCGCAAAATGAAGCGTAGTCCCGACAATATACGAAGCCGGAAGTCCAAGCTTCAGCGCTGCCCAAACTATCATCGCCGTCGTCGTCGTTTTTCCGTGCGTCCCCGCTACCGCAATCATCTTAAGCCCCAACTTCTCAACCAAAAACGCCGTAAAATCATCTCGCTTCGTACATTTAATTCCAGCCTCGCGCGCTAGCGCTAGCTCCGCATGTTCCTTCGGTAAAGCCGAAGTATAACAAAACCAATCCACCCCCTCCTTCATCTTCTCTTTCAGAAAACTGCCATCCTGCTCGCCAATATAAACCTCAATCCCCGCCTGAACTAACTCGTCATAAATCGCCCCCTGAGCAAGATCCGACCCAAAAACCCTATATCCTGCCTTCTTCGCCATCAAAGCCAGTGGCCCTAATCCCGTACCCGAAATACCAGAAATATAGATATTCATGTTATAATATATTATACAATGAAAATTCGTTCCGAACAAGAAATGATAGACCGTAAAATATTGTTAAATAATTAATTAGACGAATAATTGAGGGGAGACAAAATTGAAAGACATCATAATAATGGGGATAGAAACGAGCTGCGACGAAACCTCAGTATCTGTTGTGAAAAATGGACGAAAAATTTTATCGAATATAACTAATACGCAAATCAGTATACATGAAAAATTCGGCGGTGTCGTTCCGGAAATTGCCTCAAGAAACCATATCGAAGCAATTTCAAACGTTACAAAAAAAGCGCTAGAAGTAGCGAATATTACTTTTGATGAAATTGATGCTATCGCTTGTACTTATGGACCCGGTCTAGTTGGGGCTCTACTGGTCGGAGTTTCATACGCAAAGGCACTAAGCTACAGTCTAAATAAACCGCTCATAGGAGTTAATCATCTAACCGGCCATATCGCAGCAAACTACATTACGCATAAAGACCTAAAACCGCCATTTCTATGTATGATGATGTCAGGAGGAAATACTCAAATTATCTACGTTAAAGACTACTGTAAATATGAAGTTTTAGGAAAAACAAAAGATGACGCAATCGGAGAAGCGTTTGATAAAGTCGCTCGAGTCATAGGACTCGGATATCCAGGTGGACCTAAAATCGATAAGCTCGCAAACGAAGGCACCGCCGGAAACGTAATCCTCCCCCAAACTTCTGTCGATAATTTAAATTTTAGTTTTAGTGGCATTAAAACCGCAGTGATAAATTTGCATCACAAAAATCCTGACATTAATAAAGCAGATCTAGCAATCAGCTTTGAAAATAACGTCGCAGAAATGCTCATAAAAAATATTTCTAAAGCCGTCGAAATAACAAATATAAAAACAAATAATCCAAGTATAGAAGATATTTTAGGCGAATAGGAGGTAATCCTATATGCAAGATGAAAAAAAGTTAGATAAAATACTAGAGAAGTTTTACAATAGATACAATAGATATAATACTAAAGTAATAAAAAAACTAGGAAATGCAATAAAAGAATTTGATGGTATTAAACCAAGTGATGCACATATAATCGCACAGCAATTAAAATATGGAACAGATATAGATGAGCTATTAAATGAATTATCAAGTATTAATGAAAAATCAATAGAAGAGTTATATACGTTATTAGATGAAGTAGCAAAAGAAAACACCGAATTTGCAGAAATATACTCGAAAGCAAAAAACAAAGAGTTTATTAGCTATGAAGATAATACACAATTACAAAACATAGTAAATGCTATAAAAATACAAACAACAGGTAATATGATAAATATAACAAATACTAGAGCAGTAGGATTCACATTAAAAAAAGATGATAGAGTAATATTTAAGCCATTAAAAAGGGCATATAACGATTTAATAGATGAGGCAGTATATAATGTATCCACAGGGCAAGAAAATTATCAAAGTGCTATGCGAAATGTAATGAAACAACTTGCAGATAGTGGTGTTAGAATAAATGAAAACAAAGTTAAATACAAAAGTGATTATACAAGAAGAATAGATAGTGCTGTAAGGCAAAATGTATTAGAAGGTGTAAGGCAAGTAAATATTCAGGTTCAACAGGAAGTTGGAGAATTAATTGGTGCAGATGGAGTAGAAATATCAGCACATTCATTATGTGCAGAGGATCATTTAGACATACAAGGTATGCAATTTAGTAATAAACAATTTGAAAGAATAAATGATGATTTAGATAGACCAATAGGAACAATGAATTGTAGACATTTTATATTTAGTATTG
>JAGCAL010000012.1 GCA_017652715.1 Candidatus Saccharimonadota bacterium
AGAGTATTTAAAATTAGCGCTTCTTCTCTTTTACTTCATTGCGACCAAGATTTTTCTTAGTCTCAACGAAAAGAACATGCTTACGAAGAACCGGGTCATACTTCTTAAGACTGAGCTTATCAGGAGTATTCATCGTATTTTTCTTCGTATAGTAAGCACGCACGCCAGACTCTTCAGAAACGAGCCCAACAAGCTTTCTCTTAGTATTATTCTTCTTTGCCATAACTTTAGTTATTTTACCATAGATAATAAAAAAAGGCAAGACGAAGTCTTGCCTAACCGGGCGATTATTATTAACCTACGTAGCTCATTACTCTGCCAACGTCGCCACCTACCCGATGACCTTTCTGCTGAATCTCTACGATTTTTGCATAGGCAGCGTGATAGCCCTCTCTCGATGGAGTAAAACTCCACGATTGATTCATGGTTTCGTCTCGAATAATAATCACATAAATCACCCCCTTTTTATGAGTACTAAGAAGCCGGTGTTTCTTGCAGACGAAATTATAACACAATCATCTGCTATTTTGCAAGCAAAAGCTCAATAAACTTCTTTATATCCTTAACGCCAAGAGACCGATCTCCTGAGACAAAAATTTCCGGATCCTTCATAAAATCAAGCGTAGTGACTAGTCTATATATCACCTTCATTAACTTGATCAACTCTTTTTCGGCCTTGTCATCATATTCGTAGACCTTATCGTAAACATAGCCGTCCTTCTTATCGGGCACCACAAACAAAATATGTGCTTTTTCTACCTTATACTTTTTATACTCAGGCGAATTATTCAATAGTAGTTTATAAAACTCTAACTGAAGACTATATTTAAACAAAGAAACGTGAGACTGCCATTTCTCTTTATGATAACCCGCCGTTTTAAAATCATAAACCTCGATAGTCTTTTTATCTTCATCGACATTTATATGATCAATTTTACCAGTAATCGGTACACCCTCAACGACAAGTTTATCAGGATAAAAATTCACTTCAGCCTTACCTTGACGAATAATTGGACCAAACTCCTTTAAAGAAACGGCAAGATCAACCGGCCCCTTCTCGCGCAACTTTTGCATAATACTAGACTCGAAGCTTCTTTTATCTAGCTCTTGTAAATAAAATTGAATCGCCTCCTCGTCATTAAGATTCTTGTTTGTCACTTCTTCAAAAGTTTTATGGACTATATTACCAAAAGCAAGCGACTCATCTTCCGGCTCTGGCGGCACTCGCAAAATCTCTCTTTTGAAGAATTCCTCCGGTCCACCATAAGCTACGTCAACGAAAGTCGTTAAACTAGTAGCAGACATTCTATAGTTACTCACGACCTGTTTATAAATCGCCTGCATATCCGGCGTAGTTACTAAATAAGAAGAAAGCCAATTTTTGATGTTCTTTTCGGAGATTTTAAGCGCGCTTTGTTCGTAGCAACATTTTACTTCCCTAGTCGGCAAAAACGGCGAAATCACCTTATCGCCCTCTGTATATTCGGACAAATATTCTAGTCTCTCCGGACTTTTTCCATTGAAATCATATAACGAATTAGTGATGTAAAGACCTTGCTTCGCCCGGGTTAAAGCAACATACAGAATCCGAAGCTTTTCGCCGTCTGTCGTACCGGTATGACGAATTTGCATCAAATTCCGCGGCAAGGATAAAGTAGTATTATTACCTTTTTCCTTACCCCAAGCAGCGTGATCAGCAGATAAAATGAAGACATAAGAAAACTCAAGCCCCTTAGCCTTATGCGCCGTTAAAACCTGAACTGCATTTTCGGCATCTCGATAAGGTGAAGTAGTATTTAGGGACATCTCCGCTGATTCATAATCTCTTATCATCTCTACTAACTCCGGCAGCTTCAAACTTTTGTCGCCATAATGTTTTCTTAGCTTACCGCGAAGAGCTGCTAAATTGTCATAAAGAGTATAGGTCGAATATTCGTCTTTACCACTATAATATTTCAAAAATGGTGAACAAAAACCCTTAAGTTCCGAAGTCCCGATAACATAATCTAAGAGTATTTCAAGAGGTTCGGTAAACGAAGCCGCCACAAGATTTGCTAAAAATTCCGCAACTTGGCGTATCTCCAAATTGTCCGATTCAATTAAGTAATCAAATACCGATTTCCGATCCTTCCTCGCATTCGAAACAATCTTAATCACCTCGAGCATCGGTAAGATAAAGAAAGGATAGCCTAAGATTTCTACAATTGAAGTATTCTCGTTTCGCTCATTTGCAATTTCATAAACATATTTGGCGATCGTTAGTATCTGATGAATTTTATCATCTTCGAAAAGATCATTTTGTTTTTCGTAAGCAATATTAATTTCAGGATGCGACTTTAAATACGGTAATAGCGGCGTAAAATACTTTCTCATATAAGAAATGACGGCAATCTCGTCCTGCGGCACCCCCGATTCAATTAATTCCGCGATTTTGTCCGCAACAAAAGCAAACTCCATATCCGAAGAGCGAAATTCATAACGATAAATCTGAGACTTTCTTGGTGCCTCTTTATGTGCGATGAGTTCCTTATCCGCAAATCTATCCGGAGCTTGTTTTATTATCTCGTGCGAAAAATCTAAAATCTCTTGCGTACTTCGATAATTCTCGACAAGCGGAATCACTTCGGCATTATAATGTTTCTGAAAATCAGTTAAATTTGTCGATAAAGCCCCTTGAAACTCGTAAATAGCTTGATCATCATCTCCAACCGCCATGATCGAAGGTTTCTCGTAATCGGTTAATTTCTTAATAATCATAAATTGCGACGGATTAGTATCCTGAAACTCGTCCAGCATTATATACTCATAACGCTCAGAGAGAGTTAACCTAAATCCTTCATCCTCACTTAATACCCTAACGGCTTCCTGAATCATATCATCAAAATCATATAAACCGTTATCCTTCAAATATTTGTTGTAATCGGCCATCACCTTAGATACGCTTAGGAGTTTCTTATTTGCCACTCTATCTTTCAAACGATAATGACCTCTGTTATCTTTTTCAAAATGATCGTTTCGCCAATCAGTAAGAGGCGTAATTTTTTGCAATGACTCCGCTTCAGTCATAGCTGACTTTAAAGAACGCGCCAACTCGCCAATAGAGCGTTCTACCGTCGGAAGAATCGGCTTCGCGTCCACATATTCCTTCAAAATTTCAAAAATCGGCTGATAAGCTTTATCGTGAGACTCTTGATATTTTCTCGGCACGACATTTAAGAGTAGTGGCGAAATAGCTTCGGATAAAATCTCAGAATCTTCGAGATTCGTCTCGGCGACCTTTTTCAAATCATCCGAAGATAATCCTGCAGATTTGGCTGAAGATATTACACTAATAATGAGCTTGACATTATCCCCACGTAAAATATCGGTCCCAGGTAGTTTATCTCGCATTTCTTTTACTATCTTAAACTGCGTCACCTCATCAATCGCCGAATCAAGCTGACGATCATAATTCTCGCTGTAGTTTTTATACTGAGCGAGGATAGAAGTTCCGAAAACATGATAAGTACTAACATTTACCTTAGCACCCTCCGGTCCAATAATAGTCTTTAAGCGCTCCTTCATATTCATCATCCCAGAATCGGTAAAAGTAAGACAAAGAATATTCTCAGGATTAATATCTGTCTTCTTCAAAAGATAAGCTACCTTTTCGGACAAAAGTTGCGTTTTACCAGTACCAGGACCCGCTAAAACTAAAAGTGGCCCATCAAGATATTCAACTGCTCGTTTTTGGTTTGCATTAAGACCCATG
>JAGCAL010000013.1 GCA_017652715.1 Candidatus Saccharimonadota bacterium
ACTAACAATATTAGGTTTGAATGAAAGAGAAGCGGAAGAATTTATTGTTTATTGGTTGCCAAAAATGAAAGAAAATGAATGGAATTATGTGAGATTCGCTAGTTCGGAAGAGATAGAAGAAAGTATGCCACTTTATATTAGCCCTAAACCAGATGTCACGATTAGAGTTTTGATGCTAACAAAAAAGCTCGACAATCCTATAGAGGTTGAAGAGCAAATTTTGGGGGCCGCACCAGAGAGAAATGGTTTTACGGTAGTAGAATGGGGCGGGAGCGTAATCGACAACGATTAAACTAGAGCAGGAAAAACCCGCGCGAGAGTGCGCGGGTTTTTGGTTTATCGAAGGGTTCTAGTTTTTACGCCAATAGTCAATCCATCTCTTTGTGAGATTGAGATAGGAGCTCGGAAACTCCTCTTGACGGGCGTATTCGTCCCAAGGGAGAATCACGCGAGCGTTGGCTCTAGAAGTAGAACGCAGATCCCGAATGAGTTGAACACTGCGGAAGCGCATTCTAGTTTGGGCGTCGAGCTCGACCATCTTAAAACCAGGCAATTCTTCCTCGGTAGGGTTATCGAGGGCCAGCTCTTGACCTTGATAGAGGCAAAGTGCGTTTGCCTTGGTGTTGAACATGTAAAAAATCATGTCTTCCGGCGTAGCGCCACGCGAAATGAACCTCGGGGAATCGTGCGATTCGAGATCTAACATGAAGCCTGGATTCTCAACCTGCTCACCCAACGCACGAAGGAACTCGTCTTCGCCGTCTGCAATTTTATCCTTCAATGCAACATTGAGAACAAAATCTACAGGGGTATTATCGAGATAGTACTGGGTAAGTTCACCGTAGGTCGGGTCGAAACACTCCATCATTATGAAGCAATCTGTCCCGCCAAACAGGGCGTTTAATACCCGAGTCGCCTGATTACCATAGAGTAAATCTTCGAACTCTAACTGATTGAGGTCAAAGTTTTTGTTGATACTCTGGGGTACATCAAGGCGAAAACCGTCGACACCGTATTCCTGCATCCAAAAGTCGATGATTTTGTGGAACTTATTAACTAACTCCCAATTCACATCTTTCTCTGGACCGCGAGGGAACCAATTAAGGTCGGCCTGGGTTTCATGAAAGAGATGGAGATAATATTCTCCCGCAGTCTCACTATAAGTCCAAGCTGGACCGTTATCGAACAGGTTTTTCCAGCCACGGCGATTTTTAGACGACCAGCAATACAACCTTTTTCTCATTTTGCAATCGTTAAACCACTCATGAGTAATAGAGGTGTGATTGAGGACGAGGTCGATAATAACCTTGATACCAAGCCGATGGGCTTTATCAACAAAAGCGTCAAAATCTTCCATGGTGCCGAAATATGGCTCAATCCTGTAGTGGTCGGCGATATCATACCCGTGATCATGCCAGGGGGAATGGAAAATTGGCCCAATCCAGACCGCATCCGCACCGAGAGCTTTAACTCGGTCGAGATGCTTGGTAGCCTCCTCAATTGCCCCGTGCTCATAAAACCGTGTAGGCCTGAGCGCTCCTTTCTCTAAAAATCCAAACAAATAAATTTGATAAACCAAAGTTTTTGCCATTAAAAACACCTCTTTTCTTGACAGGCAAAATTGGATAAAAAATAAATGTACTAGGTGTCTTTATTTTATCATATTTATGCTAATCTGTCAAGATAGAGAGGGGAGAAGTATTAAATGAGTTCTAGTTGGGTCTTGAGGCGGGCAATAAGAGCTTCTTTTTCTTTAACTCCATCACGAGTCTCTTTAACGAGATGCTCAGGGGCTTTGTCGACGTAGCTAGGATTCATAAGACGGGCGTTAAGAGCATCTAATTCACGGCCAACAGAGAGGATTTTATCGGTAAGAGCGTCATTGTACTCTGAAACAACCTTTTCGGGCACGTCAAGATAAAGCTCGTGATTAGCGAGAGCTAATCTGAGACCTCTAGGAGAGCCATCGAGAGCGACAAGGGCTGGAACCTTAGTAAGAGCCCAGATGAGCTCTAAATTATCTGCCACAACGCTGTCATTGTCGTATAATAGGTTATATTTTTTCGCGTTATTGGCGCCTGGAAGGGCCGTGAGGGTGCCTCTAACTTCAGACACGATAGTTCTTATGTTTTCAAATTCCTCGGCTGAAATCGGGTCATATTCAAGCTCAGTGGGCCATTTAGGGGTAGCGATGAAGCCTTCAGTCCAAGATAAGTTCTGCCAAATTGCCTCAGTAACAAACGGGGCAAAGGGATGAAGGGCGATAAGAAGTGTTTCGAGGGTAGTTTTTAAAAGTGCGGTATTTTTGAAAATCTTTTGTGATTCGAGGAACCAGTCGGCGTATTTATCCCAGATAGTTTGATAAAGGGTCTCAACAGCTTCGGCAAAACGATAATCTGTCATATCTTCCTCAACGTTCTTTAAACAGGTGTTGATTTCGCGACAGATCCAATCTTCGCCCATATTGTCAGTAGTGTACGACGTCGAAAGAGATTCATCTTCGATATGCTCGCCGTCGACGATAGATTGGACGAGACGAGAAATGTTCCAAAGTTTATTACAGAGGTTGCGGCCAGCAATAACGGAGTTTTCAGAGAAAGCTTGGTTCATACCAGCGGAGCGGCCACGCAAAATACCGAGACGGAAAGCATCGGAGCCATACTGAGTAACAAGATCCATTGGATTAATCACGTTGCCCTTAGATTTACTCATTTTTTTACCGTGGGCATCGAGAACGAGGCCATGAAGATAAACTTCTTTAAATGGCACTTCGCCAGTGACGTAGAGCCCCATCATAATCATACGGGCGACCCAGGCAAAGAGAATATCAGCGCCGGTTTCCATGACGTTGAGCGGATAATAAGGGTTGAAA
>JAGCAL010000014.1 GCA_017652715.1 Candidatus Saccharimonadota bacterium
GATTTATCATAAAGCTTGTGGTATAATTTAAACATGGAAAATAGTGGGCAAAGAACTAACGCGAATAACTCAGTCAGAATCGAATCCTTGCTCGAAGAATGTATTCGACGCAACGCTTCCGATTTACATATCCAATACGGCCTTCCGCCGATTCTTCGTATTGATGGGGCCTTGACTCCAATTGCGGGTTCGAACCCTTTGAACGAAGAAACCGTCAGAAATCTTATCTTCGCGACCCTCGACGAAGAGCAACGCAAAATCCTTATAAAAGATAAGGAGTTTGACTATTCCTTTGCTTTTGGCGACATTGCCCGTTTTCGTGTTAACGCTTTTCATGAACGTGGTAAACTTGCCGCTGCTTTCCGTCTAATTCCAAACCAAATTAGAAACATTAACGATCTCGGCATGCCGGCTATCGTCGAAACCTTTGCCGAGTTTCCGCGCGGACGTGTTCTTGTTACTGGCCCAACCGGCTCTGGTAAATCGACGACCCTGGCAGCTCTCGTTGATAAAATTAATCGCGAAAAATCCGTCCATATCGTTACGATTGAGGATCCTATCGAGTTTACTCATAAATCTCTTCGTTCGGTCATTGTTCAGCGCGAAGTACATTACGATACTTTCAGTTTCGCCGCCGCTCTTCGTTCGGTCCTCCGCGAGGACCCGGACGTTGTTCTAATCGGCGAGATGCGCGACCTTGAAACTATCCAAGCCGCGATTACAATCGCCGAAACTGGCCACCTTGTTTTCGCTACCCTCCATACGAACTCTGCCGCCCAGTCTATCGACCGTATGATTGACGTCTTCCCAGCCCACCAACAACCTCAGGTTCGCTCCCAACTTTCGAATATGCTTATGGCTGTCTGTGCGCAGCGTCTAGTTCCAGCTATTGGTGGCGGACGTGTTGTCGCTGCTGAAATTATGGTTGCAAATTCCGCCATCCGCTCGCTTATTCGCGACGGCAAGACCCACCAAATCGACACCGCAATCCAAACCGGCGCCGACCAAGGTATGCAGACTATGGACCGCACGCTCGCTAAACTTGTTCAGACCGGCGTGATTACCTACGATTCCGCGCGCGAATTCGCTGTTGATATTACGGAGCTTGATAGATTAGTAAAGGGCTAGCATGAAACGTTTCAACTATAAAGCTAAGGAAAAGGAGACCGGCAAAGTCGTCAAAGGCAGCATCCAAGCCGAAAACGAGCGCATTGCCGGAAAACTTTTAGTTGAACAAGGTTATATCCCAGACACCATCTCCGAAGAGGGAATCGGTCTACTCGGAGGTAAAGGACATGTAACAACAAAAGACCGCATTATGTTTACTCGCCAAATGGCAACTTTGATTGGCGCCGGCCTTCCGCTTGCAAGCTCACTTCGCACGGTCGCCGAACAAACCCAAACCAAAGCCATGAAATCGGTTGTCGAAGAAATTTTGACCAGTGTCGAATCTGGTAAGTCGCTTTTTGATGCTTTTTCCCAATTTCCAGATGTCTTTAATGGCGTTTATCTAGCTCTTATCAAAGCTGGCGAAATGTCCGGGACATTAGACATGGCCTTAAAACGACTTGCCGACCAGGAAGAAAAAGACGCCGCAATGATGAGTAAAATTAGAGGCGCACTTGTTTATCCAGGTATCATCCTCGTAGTTATTATCGGCGTCCTTGCCTTCATGATGATTATGGTCGTTCCGCAAGTTCGCGGTCTTTATGAAGACATGGGGAAAGACCTTCCAGGCCTTACGAAATTTCTTGTCGACATCTCGAACTTCTTTGCGCAGTTCTGGTGGCTCGTTCTTATTATCGTCGTCGCTATTATTATCGGTTGTTGGTATGCCGTAAAGAAAACTAGACTCGGTCGTAAAGTCGCCGACACGTTTAAGCTTCATGTTCCGATTTTCGGCGGACTTTTCCGAAAACTCTATGTCTCCCGCTTCGCCCGCACGGCCGAAATGATGCTTGCGACCGGCGTGCCGATGCTTGACTCGGTTAGAATTGCTATCGACGCAACAAGTAACACTGTTGTCGAAGAAGAATATTCGAAATCCATTGAAGTTATTAAAGGCGGTAAAGCTTTGTCCGAGGCAATTCGGGACAGGGAATACATGCTCCCACTCGTCCCCCAGATGGCCAGTATCGGCGAGGAATCTGGTAAAATCGACGAAATGTTAGGTAAAGCCGCCCAAGTTTACGAAACCGAACTCGACGAACAAATCAATAACATCTCTACGATGATTGAGCCGGTTCTCATGGTCATCATGGCCGGACTTATCGGCGTCGTCATTGGCGGTACACTTCTCCCGATTTACTCCCTTGTTAACTCTATCGGCTAAATTCTATTTAAAACATAATATTCAAGGTCGGGTCTCCGACCTATTTTTGACTATATTATAGTCGGCAGACTCTAGGGTCTAGATAACATATAATACTACTCACTCTGTCGGTTAACCTGCATCAAAAAACCGCCCCGTAGGGCGGTTTTATATTTCTAACTAGTTATGTCCGCAATAGACACCAGCACCTTCTAGCTTAATCGTTATAGCAATTTTGCGATTACCTTGTACATACGTAGGGTCTTCACCGTCGCAAGTTGCGTTACTATAAACCGAAATTATACCCATCTTGGCATCATCGCCAGTAGTCTTTTGACTACACGCTTGCGAGCAATCTGTAAAACTAGCAATGGTGTAAACGCTACCAGTAGAAGGATCGTTAAAGGTATCGCCTCCAGCCTGCAGATAATCACTAATAAAACTGGTAAATTTGCTCTTCTTTTCACCATCAGAAGAACCTTTATCGCTCGGAACTTGACCGTTATTGTTCGCCTGATATTGATTTAACTGAGACAAAAACCTTGCCATATCATCGCGTCTCTGCGTATCTCTCTGAGAACGCTGAAGAGCCGGCAAAGCTACGAAGACCATAAGGAAGATTAGACCTGCGATTGCTAGGACTAAGACGACCTCGATAATCGTAAACCCTTTTCTTTGACTTTTATTTTTCATTCTTATCCTTTCTTTAGATTTATTCCGTGTCGTCCCACTCACGGCGACACAACCTTAACTTAAAAATACCAAAAATTCCCTAAAAAAGCAATAGCTTTTTACGTATTTCCGCAGTAAATCCCACCCCCCTCTAATTTATAAATTACTGCTAGCTTTCTCGGATTGTTACTCGCAACCGCCTTCTCCCCGTTACAACTCGCCTGTAAAACTATATTAACAGTATAACTATTCGGAAAAGTCGCATTCCCAATGCTAGTATTATTATTGCACTCTGCGCCGACCGCCGACGCTCCTCCGCATGGGGCTATATTTAATACATACATTCCCCCGTCCGGGTCTTCAAAACTCTTTCCTAGATAATTCTTATAAAACCCTGCCCAATCGTTTGTAGTCGTTGTGTCTTCGTTGTATGTAACCGGAGCGTTATTGTTAGTACTACTTGGCAATGCCCCCCGGTTATTCGTCTGAAATTTTTTCAGCTCGCTAATTAGAAACATCATATCCTCGCGCCTTTCCGCGTCGCGTCGCGAACGCTGTAAAGCCGGCAGCGCAATAAATATCATCAAAAAAATCAATCCCGCAATCGCTAAAACTAATGAAACCTCAATAATCGTAAATCCTCGCCTAGACATTTTCTCGTTTTCTTTCATATTTCTCCTTATGCTTAATTATAAGATTGTTTCCGCTAAAATACAAGCCTATGCTAAAATAAAATTATGCAAATCTGCTTTCTAATTTTCTTATTTATCCTCGGGGCCTGTTTCGGTTCCTTCCTATGGTGCCAGGCTCGGCGTCTTCGTCTTAAAGAAACAAAAAAGAAAGCTCTCGGCTCGCGCTCGGTCTGCCTTTCTTGCCATAAAAAACTAAAATGGTACGACAACCTCCCGATTATCTCTTGGCTAGTTTTAAGAGGGAAGTGTCGCTACTGCCATAAGAAAATCGGCCCGCTCGAAATTCTCGCCGAACTAGGTGTCGGCCTAGCTTTCCTTATGCTCGGAACGACTATTGACCTTTATTCCGCCGGTCCTTTCGACTGGGCAATCCTAATTTTTACATTCATCTTCGCTCTAATTCTCAGTTTTCTCGCAATCTACGACGGAGCCTACGGGGAACTACCCGGCCTCCCCTTAGCATTATCTATAATATGCGCTGTAATTATATTATCCCTGAAAGAATGGGCCATTCTTTCTATTTCTCCTTTCTCTCTAGAACTAGTTTATAAACCCCTAATCTCAATCCTAATTCTCGGCGGATTATATTTAATACTATATTTAATCTCAAAAGGGAAATGGGTCGGTGACGGTGATTGGCTGCTCGGTCTCGCAATCGGCCTAGCTCTCTTTGAACCATGGCTAGCTCTAATTACACTTTTCCTTGCGAACTTTATCGCGAGCCTCATCATGCTCCCATTCGTGCGAAAAATCCCCAGCCGAAAAATCTTTTTCGGCCCTTTTTTAGTTATCGCTTTTATTATTAGCACGACTTTTAGCCAGTTCGTTTTATCTATGCTATAATAAGCTTATGATAAAAAAAGGCGACACCTTAATTGAGGTGACCATAGCGGTCGGTATTTTTTCAATGATTGCAATCGCCGTAACCTCGGTCATGAGTAGCGGTACTTCCGATGCCCAAACCGCTCTTGAAACTACGCTTGCCCGCGAAGAAATCGACGCCCAAGCCGAAGCTCTTCGTTTTATTCAGGCTTCCTATATCGCCGATAAAGGCATCGAAGGGAATTCGAAATACCCGGAACTCTGGAAGAAGATTACCGAAAGCGCTCTCGAAAACCCGAGCTCCGCTGTTCTTCAATACGCTCCGACAAGTTGCCAGGAACTCTACGATACTGCAAATGAGAATAACATTACGAAACAGCATGCCTTTATTCTTAATACTCGTAAGTTAGGGAACTTTACTAGCACCGACGACGTTTTTGTCTCAGCCGCAAACGATACTGGGAATAAAAAAATTTTCAATTCCGCTTCAATCTATCCTCGTCTTATTTATAACGGAGAAGACAACCAGGCTTTAATAAATAGCGGAACTATAACTAACTTATCTCGCGCCGAAGGAATCTATATCGTCGCGGTAATAGACAATGAAACAACTAAAA
>JAGCAL010000015.1 GCA_017652715.1 Candidatus Saccharimonadota bacterium
CCTTTCGCGCGTTCTACCAAAGGCGCAGTTTATGGTTGCGCCAGCGGAAGATTTTAGCGAATTAGAGTCTTCCGAAGTTGAGGTCGGTCCGGGGGAATGGGAAGGTGAAGTTCCTGCCGAGGGCGATGATGCTAAGGCGGAGGATGTTTTGCCGGACGAAGAATCATTCATGCCGACGGTTGGAGACGAGTTAACCGGAGAGGATATGCCGGCTAGTCGAATGGTTTCAGAAGAGGCGGCTCCAGCCGATGAGATATCGAATCGTGCTCTCGAAGAGCCGATGTTAATATCTGAAAATGAAGAGCTTGCAACCTATGATTCTAAGGAGGCTTGTGAAGAGGAAAATGGCGAAGATGCGTGCGTGATTGTCGATGGGTCTGGTGTAGTTGGTGCTGAGCTTTATCAAGTTTTGATTGCGCCAATTCTCGGTTTTGCGGACGCTATTGACGTTTCTATCTTTATCATGGTTCTCGGCGGGTTTCTAGCGGTTGTTGCTAGAACTAAGGCACTTGAGACCGGTATTAAGATTTTAGTTAGAAAATTACACGGTAAGGAATATCTGCTTATTCTTCTTCTGATGTTTATTTTCTCGATTCTTGGTACGACTTACGGATTCCTCGAAGAAAGCGTTGGGTTCTACGTCTTAATCGCTGCGACGATGTTTGCGGCTGGTCTCGATCCATTAGTCGGTGTCGCTACAATCTTGCTCGGTGCGGGTTCTGGTGTGCTTGGTTCTACTATTAACCCGTTCGCAACTGGTGTAGCTGTATCAGCGATGAAAGACGCTGGAATTGAGTTTAACCAGGGTACGATTATCTTAATTGCTACAGTCTTATGGTTGACAACGTTAGCAATTTCTGCGTTCTTTGTCGTACGCTATGCTAAAAAGGTTCAAAAGGATAAGGGTTCAACCTTCCTCAGCCTACGCGAGCAGGCAGCGGCAGCGAAGAAATATAATGGTTTCCTAGAATCAAAAGATGAACATGATAAATTATCTGGTAGGCAGATTGCGACTTTGATTTTGTTTGCAATAACCTTCCTCGTGATGATTGTCGGTTTCATACCTTGGGGTGAGTTCGGTATCACCTTCTTCGATTCTTGGACGGGTTGGCTAACAGGCGCTTCGCTTGGAAACTGGTGGTTCTATGAAGCCGCAGTTTGGTTCTTAATAATGGCAATTATTATTGCTATTGTTAATCGCCAAGGTGAACACGGTTTTGTGGATGCGTTTGTTGATGGTGCGGATGATATGATTGGGGTAATTCTTGTAATTGCGGTAGCGCGTGGTGCGTCGGTCTTAATGGCGCAAACATCGCTTGATAATTATATTATCTATAATGCATCTAATTTCTTGGCGACTTTGCCAGAATTAGCATTCGTACCACTAAATTACTTACTACATGTAGTGTTGTCGATATTGGTGCCATCGTCGTCTGGTCTTGCGACTTTGTCAACGCCAATTATTGCTCCAGTAGCAGCCAATCTTGGTTACAGTACCAACGTAGCAGCTATGTCAATCGTTGCTGCGAACGGTTTAGTCAATCTTGTTACGCCGACATGTGGCGCAATCATGGGTGGCCTCGCACTTGCTAAAGTAGATTATACTACTTGGTTCAAATGGGGAATCAGAGTAGTAGCTTGTATCGCGATAGTTAATATTGTGGTGCTATGTCTATTCTCGTTGTAAAAAGATTCGAATCTGCGAGATTTCGAAGCATATAAAATTTCCCATATAAAAATTACAACTAGCACGGATTCTTGAGGAAACTGAAATTTCCGAAAGAATCCGACTGCCGTTGTAATTTTTTATCTTGGTGAAATTTTATCGCTGAGAAATTCGTAGATTCGGATCTGATTACAAGCTAATTAGTTTTAGCCTTTATGTGGTATAATGTGCTTATGGATAAATTGCGATATGGTGGGCCGATTGTGCTCGCAGTCTTGGATGGAGTAGGTTTAACAGCTGATGGGCCAGGAAATGCTGTTTCTAAAGCGCGAACAGCGTTTTTAGGTATGGCGTCACGTGAATATCTACATGTTGCGCTTGATGCTTCGGGTGAAGCGGTAGGATTACTTCCTGGGCAGATGGGTAATTCTGAGGTTGGCCATAATACTATGGGTTCTGGACAGATATACAAGCAAGCGATTGCGCATGTTAATGAAGCTTTTGAAACTGGTGAGGTTTTTAACTCTGAGGCTTGGAGGGGTGTAATAGCGAGAGTCGTTGGTAACAGGGATAAACTTGACAATTCTGATAAACCGTGGTATAATGAAGGGATAGAGCAACGTACGTTGCATTTCTCGGGGATTTTTTCAGACGGAGGAGTTCATAGTCATATTGACCATCTTAAGCAGATGATTAAGCGGGCTTACGAAGATGGTGTGCGTCGGATGCGGATACATGCGATTTTTGATGGTCGCGATGTGGCGCCTCAGGCTGAGCCGAGATACATAAATGAGATAGAGGAATTTGTTAAGGGATTTCCGGAAGCGGATATTAAGATTGCTTCGGGCGGCGGTCGGATGACTACGGTGTCTGATAGATATGAGAACGATTGGGGGATGGTAAAGCGTGGTTTTGATATGATGGTGTATGCGCAGGCTGAATATTATTTCCATTCAGCTAAGGAAGGCATCGAGGCCTTACGTCGTGATAAGCCGGATATACAAGATCAGGATTTACCGGCGTTTGTGATTGTTGATGAAAATGAGAAGCCTGTAGGTAAGATTGAAAAAGGCGATGCGTTGATTTATTTTGATTTTAGGAAAGACCGCGCGATTGAGATTGCACAGGCGTTTACTTACTATGATTTTCCGTATTTTGACCGGGGTGATTATTCTCCGAATGATGTATATTTTGTCGGGATGACGGAGTATAATTCTGATACGCACGTGCCAGAACATCGGTTAATTGAGCCGATAAAAATCGAGAATACGTTGCATGAGTTTTTGGGTAAGCGCGGGATATCGCAACTTGCGGTTAGTGAAACGGTTAAGTTTGGACATATTACGTATTATTTTGATGGCGATAGCTACGAGAAGGAGCCCTCGGAAGAATTTATAGAGATAGAATCTTATAAGGATTATCCGGCTAATCGGCCTTGGATGAGGGCGGCAGAAATTACTGATGTAGTGATAGATAATTTAGAGAAGTATAAGTTTGTGAGATTGAATTTTCCGAATGGCGATATTGTTGGACATACTGCGGATATGGAGGCGACGATAATCGGGATGGAGTCGGTAGATTTGTGCTTAGCGAGAATTGCGGAGAAGGTTGATGAGCTTGGCGGGGCGATGGTGATTGTGGCGGATCATGGTAATGCGGAAGAGTTGCTGGATGAGAATGGGGAGAAGAAAACGGCTCATACGACTAATCTTGTGCCGTGTATTATTTATGACAATACTGAGAATAAGGCGAAGTACCGACTTAGTACTGTAGACGAGCCGGGTTTAGCGAACTTGGCTGCTACGATTGCGGTTTTGCTTGGTCGAGACGACTATCCGGAATGTTGGCTTGAGCCATTAATAACTGTGCTATAATCGAATTATTATGATTACAAAAGCTATTATCCCGGTTGCGGGATGGGGGACTAGGCGTCTTCCTATTACTAAAATTATTGAAAAATCAATGCTGCCGGTAGGCAATCGTCCACTAGTGGATTATTCGGTGCAGGAGCTAATTGCGGCTGGCGTGAAAGATATCTATATGGTGATTTCTAACGTTGAGCCGTGCCAGGTGCAAGAGTTTTATAAGGATAATCTGGCGCTAAATCAGTATTTAATTGAGCGTGGTAAGGAAGACCGTTTGAAACTGGCTAAGACTTTGCCGGATGATGTAACGATTCATTATACTGTGCAGGATCCGGCTGGGAAATATGGTACGGCGGTACCGATTGCGATGGTCGTGGAGGAATATAAATTTGATGAGCCGGTGCTAGTTTTCATGGGCGATGATTTTATTTGGAATCCTGGTGGCGAGTCGGCGGCCGAGGCGTTAATTCGAGCGGCGGATGATGGTGAGTCGGCGATTTTGGGTGTCGAAATTGACAAGAATGACGTTGAAAAATACGGAGTTTTATCGGAGAAAGATGGTAGGTTAGTTGGAGTGGTTGAGAAACCGAAGCCAGAGGATGCGCCGTCTAATCTGATTAATGTATCAAAATACGTAATGGCTCCAGAGCTTCTAGAAAGAATAGTGAAGTACGTGAATGAACATGATTTTGGGCCACTGGATCAGGAATATATAGTAACCGATCCGGTCGATGAGTATATAAAAGACGGGGGAGTAATAAGAGTAGTGTCGACAAGTGGCGAATATTTGGATGGCGGTTCGATTGAGGGGTGGCTACATGCGAATAATGTAGTCTGCGGCGGAAATAAATAGTTATTTCTTTTCGTTTTCAGCTAATTCTTTGGCCATGGCTTCAAGCTTTCGAAAGTCGGTTTTATTGGCATGCGTGAGCGGCAGTTCGTCTAGGAAGACGATTTTACGAGGAATTTCATAACTTTTTAGAACGAATTTTCGTTTACCTATATAAAATGATTCAGTAGCTTCTTTAGCGATTTTACGGCGGGTTTCATTGTTGTGATCGATACCGTCGTTAAGTACCACGAAGGCACAAGAAGACCAAGCGAGCTTATGGTCTGGCATTTTGACGACGTAACAGCTTTTTACAATTTCGTTACGCGCGATAGCGGCGCGAACGATTTCATAATAAACTTTAGCGGGCAAGTTATTAATAAAGAAGGTAGCGCGACCAACGAGAGTAACGAAGCCGGTTTCGGAAACAGCGGCGAGATCGCCGGTGTTGATAAATCTCCTTCTATGAATTTTAAGGATTTTTTCTTCGGTCAGTTCGGGGCGGTTATAATAGCGGCTCAAAAGATGTTTGCCGGAGACGTACAAAATACCGGTTTTGCCGAAGTCTTGTTCTTCTCCGGTTTCAGGGTCAAGAACCATAACGTGGGCGCCGGGGACAACACGGCCGACTGTGTCGGGATGGTAAGTTGAGCCGACGGCGACAGTAATGGAGCCGAGGCATTCTCCTACGCCGTAGCCGTTGCAGATTTTAACGTTAGCTCCATGAGTCTTAAA
This sequence comes from Candidatus Saccharimonadota bacterium, assembly GCA_017652715.1. GTDB lineage: Bacteria > Patescibacteriota > Saccharimonadia > Saccharimonadales > Saccharimonadaceae > Nanosyncoccus. The sequence goes on from JAGCAL010000015.1 coordinate 5,096, forward strand.
GTATTCAACTATTTCGAGGGAAGCTTGTTTTTCTAGGCGTTCGCCGCCAGAGATGCACATTTTTACTGGTGATAAATCGAAGTCTTCTGGTAGGATTTTTGGTAATGTGTCGAAGAATAATGGGACGGCTTGGAGGACTTTAATGTCTTTACTTAGGTAATATTCGAAGTTTTTCTCATTAATATCTGGGGTTAATACGACGGAGCTGCCGCCTATAATAGGGGTCAGAACGGAGGTCCAGAGGCCATAAGGACAGTCAAATTTAACAAAAGAAAACCAGCTTGTGATTTTTTTGTCCCACATTTTTATACCAGAAGCGGCTTTAGAAAAAAGAGCGGCCGCGATGAGGGCCTTATTGGTAAAAACCATTGGTTTTGGGCCGGAGGTCGACCCCGAGGTAAAGGTGATTAGGGCTTCATTTTTACCTCCAAAGATGTTTCTCGGGACGCGTCCGCGATATTTTTCAGCGACTTTAGTGATTTGTTTCTTGCCGAGCCAGAATCCGTCTAGGGCTGAGGGGTCGAGGTTTTCAATTTGGTTTTCGTCTGGGCCGGCTTTGTCGACGGTTTTGCCATCTAGATTGATAACGTGTTTAACCGAGCTAGCGTCTTGTTTTAGAGCCTTAATACGTTTGTTGTTGTATTTATAGGTAATGACTAAACTGGATTTGAATTCATTTAGATAATAGATTAGAGTTTCACGGGGAGTTTTTTCGTCGAAAAAGCTGACGATGGCGCCGATTTTGTTGGCAGCAAGGAAAATGAGAACATTTTCATACATTGAACGACTAGTTGCTACGGCAATAATATCGCCCTTGTTGATACCAAGGGCGAGAAATGCTTTTGCTAATATTTTGCGGTCGCTTCGTAGTTTGCGACGGGTGAAGTTGAGTTCTTTTTGGTTGACGACTATATCGTTCCAATGCCGAAAGCTTGATAAGTTGAAGAGTGAGGAAATGCTTAGAGGTGGAACGATTGGGTCTTTCTTTTGTCCTTTAATCTTAAGCATAGATTATCCTTTGTTTTCCTAATTATAACATATTTTTTGAAAAATGTGAAGAGTTTGTTATAATGTAGGCATTAGTGTAATCATGAAAGGATATTATGCAACCAGAAAATAGTGTAGGAAATAATGCAAAACCAGAGATGCCACAAGGAGTGTCTGGTGGTGTCGCAACTGGAGGTAATAGTGTTACTCAGCATGGGGCGTCGGAAGAGGTAAAGGCGCCGAAAAAGAATACTGCTA
>JAGCAL010000016.1 GCA_017652715.1 Candidatus Saccharimonadota bacterium
AGATTGAGGCACTACACAATTCAATCGAGAAGCTAAAATTAACAACGCCTTTGGTGTTAGTTGGGCATTCGCTCGGGACTTTTATCGTTACAAAATATGCCGATACCTATAAGAAAACTGTAAAAAAACTAATTTTAGTATCTCCGCCAGTTTATAAGCCGGAAGATTTGGACAATCCGGCGTTTGCGCTAGGCATGAAGGCATTTCGTGATGCCGTGAGCGTTCGGGATCGTCAAATTTTGAAAGAGAAATCTTTTAATAACTCAATGGAAAAAATCGTCCTAAATAAGAAGAACTATAAAACTTTGGCCGAGCTAAAGACCTGTACCGTATTGATATACGGTGACAAGGACCAATTAATTGCAGCATATAATATACCAAAAGTCCTAAAGGATAATCCTAAGTATTTGACGGCAATAAAGACCATTGGACGACATGGTGTATCACGAGATAAATATAATAAAATTAGAGAAGTTTTAGAGGAGACATTAAATGCTTAAACTATATAATACTGCCAGCAGAAAAGTCGAGAATTTTAAACCGCGAGGTGAGGTTGTAAAGATTTATACCTGTGGGCCGACGGTTTATAATTTTCAGCATATCGGAAACTATGCTTCGTATGTTTATTGGGACTTATTACTGCGAGTTTTGAAGTATGATGGTTATAAAACGAAGCGAGTTTTAAATCTGACTGATGTTGGACATCTAGAGTCGGATGCAGATGATGGGCAGGATAAGCTAGAAAAGGGTGCAGCGCGAGAAGGTAAGACGGTTTGGGAAGTTGCAGAGTTTTATTCTGATGATTTTATGAGCCATTTTCGTGCACTTAATCTAATCGAGCCAGACGTAGTTGCACGGGCAACTGATTATGTCGAAGAGGATATGCAGGCCGTAGATAAAATGACAGAAAATGGTTTTACGTATGAAACGACCGATGGTGTTTATTACGACACCTCTAAATTCCCGGGGTATGCGGATTTTGCAAGATTAAACCTGGAGGGCTTAAAAGCTGGCGCACGCATTAACTTCAATAAAGAAAAACGGAACGTTTCGGACTTTGCCGTTTGGAAGTTTATCCAACCAGGCGAGAAGCATGCGATGCGCTGGGACTATCTAGGTCGACCCGGTTATCCAGGTTGGCATCTAGAGTGCTCGACAATCATAAATAAGGAGCTCGGGGAACCAATAGATATTCATACTGGCGGTATTGACCATATTCCGGTTCATCATACTAATGAAATTGCCCAGACTTACGCCATTTCCGGGCAACAACTAGCGCGTTTTTGGCTACATTGTAGTTTTATTACGATTGACGGGGAAAAGATTTCGAAGTCATTGGGCAACTTTTACACTTTAGACGACCTAAAAGAACGCGGTTTTTCATATATGGATTATAAGATGTGGGTTCTGGCTGGGCATTATCAGGGAACGAGGAATTTCACTTTTGAAAGCCTTGAATCTGCAAAGCAACGAAGGTTGAATTGGCGAAATAAGATTGCATTATTATATCAGTCAGATGCAAGAAAGTCGTCTGACGACGAATTCACTAAGGATATCCTCTCTATATTAAATAACAATCTTAACTCACCAGAAGCATTTGCATATGTTGATACACATGAGCTTAGCATGGATGAATGGAAAATAGTCGACGATTTATTCGGATTAAACTTAATTGCCGATACACCTGACATCGATGATGAGACGCATAAGCTTATCCTCGAGCGTCAAACAGCTCGGGAAAATAAAGATTTCAAACGTTCCGATGAGATTCGCGACGATTTAAAGAGACGTGGAATCATAATCGAAGACTCCTCTGAGGGGCCGATTTGGCAATACGCTGCCTAACGATTATAATATCGCTTCAAGAAGGCTTCTTTGTAGTCGTAAAAAGTACCGTTCATTAGGCTCTCGCGGATTTGATCTACAGTATGAACAATAAAATGCTCGTTATGGATTGATGCGAGAACCTTAGCGGTGATTTCGTCGGTTCTGAATAGATGATGTAGATATGCTCTGTTGTAGTTTTTACAACATTCACAATTACAATCTTGCATAAGTGGAGAAAAGTCGTTTTTATACTTAGCATTTTTAATGTTGACGCGTCCATCTAAAGTATAGAGCGAGCCGTTACGTGCCATTCTAGTCGGGCCGACGCAATCGAAAGTATCAATACCGTATTCTGCGCCAACGAATAAGTCAATTGGTTCTTGACCCATGCCGAGGAGGTGGCGAGGCTTATTCTCCGGCAAAATCGAGTTTACTGTCTTCAGCATTTCGTCCATCCCTTCAGCCGTAAAAACACCACCAATTCCGAAACCATCGACGTCTTTGCCGGCACAATATCTTGCCGATTTAGCGCGCAAATCGTTGAATGTGCCGCCCTGAACTACGGCGTACAAACGTTCCTCGCTCCCGTCTTTACGGGGCTCGTCACTTCGTCCTCGTAGCAACTGCGGATGCCCCTCAGGAGAGGTATGTCGAACAGCCTCACTAAGTAGTCGTTTATGCTCGTCAACGCAGCGGTCGAGCCAACGATGCGTGCGCTCCATTGCAATTTTCATATCATCATAGCTTTCGGATTTTGCTAGATGGTCAAATGCCATGTGAATATCGGCGCCGATTTTCCATTGGTCCTGCATCGAGGATTCTGGTGTCATTTCGAATTTGTCGCCATTGATATGGGACTTAAATTTGGCGCCGTTTTCGGTAATTTTTACGTCTGGCAATGAGAAAATTTGGAAACCACCGGAATCGGTAAAAGTTGGGCCATGCCAAGAGCTAAACTCAGCAAGTCCACCAGCTCTATCTATTAAATCGGAGCCGGGCGCGAGAATAAGATGATAAGTGTTCGCGAGAATCGCCTGCGAGCCTAAATCGCGCATCTCCTTCATCGTTAGCGCCTTGACCGTTGCACGCGTAGCAGCGCCGACGAAGGCTGGTGTTTTGATATCGCCATGTGGCGTATGAATTACGCCAACCCGAGCGAGACCGTTAGTTTTTATTACTGAAAAAAAAGCGGCGTGTCTACCTTGGTCTTTCTTTGGCGTATTTTTCTTCATTAATTTATTATAACATAAATTGACCTTAAAGCACATTTGTGCCATAATATGTACGTAGGTATTATCCTAGCAATTTATAATAGAGAGGGGGTGACACGAGGTGATCAATTTGTCTCTTATTGAAGGAAATGATGAGGAAGAATATTTTCGGATTCCTTCCGATTCTGCTCTTCGCGAGATTACAGCGATGACGACTGGGACAAAAAAGAAACTCGGTTACAAAAAGGACGGCAAAAAGAATACTACATTCTGGTTTGAATTGTTCTGGATAGAGGCTGTAGACCGTGACTTAAAAATTATGCACGGAGGCGACGGCGCAGGACGCTACGACATTCGGGTATTGCTCTATACCGGCCATCCCGAGAATAATCGTGTGGTAAAAAGAATGATCCGCAATGGTCCAATCACCTTACAGACAGGGCCCTTATAAAAGGGCCATTTTCATGATTTCTTAAGTGACTCTATAAGCAAAGATGTCAAATTTGACTCGAAATAATTATCACATCTA
>JAGCAL010000017.1 GCA_017652715.1 Candidatus Saccharimonadota bacterium
ATTAGCTTCTGCATCTGTAGAGATAAAAGAAATGTTAGCGTCGGCTACCTTAAAAATTGATGCGTCGGCAAATGTTCTAAAAATTGGCAACAGCGAGACCAGAAAGACGGTACCTAAAACAAAAACCCAAGTCAAAACATGGGTCAAGATTTGCTTCGTAGTTATACGTTTTTTCATATCATCTCCGCTTTCTCGTATAATAACAATATTATCATGCTAGTGTATAAAATGAAAGATTTTTATGGTTTTAGTTGAACGTGAGTTTTCCACAAGCCCACATACAATCAGTGATATAATGAAGAAATAAATCATTAAGATTATATTTGAAGGCCAGAGCCGCAAACGACTTCGTTTTCTCAAAGTAAATGCAATCATACTTCCGTTAGAGCGTTTTAAAGAAAGCCACAAAACAATCTGACAATATCATTTTGGAACCTACGGTTCTCGTCCCACCACCCAGTATTACAATTCGAAAATGAAAGGCGTCAGATTGGTGTTTTCTTCTTGCGAAGTGCATCTTATGGATGAGCGAGCAAGAAAAAATGCCGAGATGCCGGCTTTTAACTCAAATAAATAGTGCTGGAGGTTGGACTCGCATCGAGCGAAGCGAGATCCGAGTCCACAAAAAAATGCTCGTAGAGCATTGGTGCTGGAGGTTGGACTCGAACCAACGATGGGAGAACCCGGCAGATTTACAGTCTGCTGTCATAGCCACTAGACGACTCCAGCACTGATACAATTATACTAAAAACAAAGAAAAATGCAAATACCTTATCAAAACCGCTACATCGCGCTCATTCGCAAAACCAGGTAGCAACGACTTATTTATTAACCTTCGCCAAATAATCCAAAGTCGCTTCAATAATCATCCGATTCTTAATATCCATTTTCACATTCGGATCTTTAAGAGACTTCAAAGCCTCTGGCGATTTCTTATAAACATCTTTTAGCTCGTTAATCTTCGCGGTTACAAGCTCGTCCGAAACGGTAATTTTCTGTTCTACAGCAAGCGTCTGAAGCGCAAGCGAAGCCTTGACGCGTTCTTCAGCAACTTCGCGCGCCTTCTCTTCCCAGCTCTTCTCAGTTTCGCCATTAGCTTTAAGAAAATCACTAAAGTCCATTCCCTGTGCCACCGCATTTCGAGACATATCATCACGAATTACTCTAACTTGGTCACTAATCAAAATCTCCGGAGCCGGAACTTTCGACTTCTTGACTAAAGCTTTAATCAAATCATCTTTGAATTTTTCCTCACTACGATGCTCGTTCTGCGCTTTCAAGTTTTTCTCAATATCTTTTTTCAACTCAGCGAGCGTCTTAAACGGACCGCATTTCTCCGCAAACTTATCATCAATTTTTGCCTTCGTAACTTCATTTACCTGCTTCAATAAAATCTCAAAAACAGTCTTAGCGCCAGCTAAATCTTTCACGCCATAATCTTTCGGGAAAGTCAACTTAAGCTCAAATTTATCCCCGGGCTCATGTCCAACAATTCCATCCTCGAAACCAGGAATAAACGAATTCGAACCGAGAACTAGCTTATAATCCTTCGCGCTCCCGCCTCGAAAGGCCTCACCATCTTTCTTACCGACAAAATCAATCACGACCTCATCAGTCAATTTCGCTGCACGCTTCACCGCCTTCTTCTCTGCAAACGAACCCGCTAAATTATCTAAAACTCCCTCGATATCTTTCGACGAAATCTTAACTTCTTCTTTCTTTACGCCAAGCTTCTTGTAATCGCCCAATTTAACTTCCGGAACAATATCAGCCGTCGCGGTATACTCAGCCATCTCGCCCGGCACATATTTCGAAACATTTACACTCGGCAAAACCAGCGGAGACTTCTCGGATTCACGGAAAGCCTCAATAACCGTCGAACGAACAGCGATATCAATCGTCTCAGCATTTAAATCGTTCTCTGGAATAAACTTCTCTGCTACTTCGACCGGAACCTTCCCCTTTCGAAATCCTTCTACTCTAACTTCCTTAGCAAGCTTCTCTAAAGCCTTCTTTCGAGCCGACTTTAAATCATTAGCATCAAGTGTCACAGTAATTTCGACACGCGAATCAGATAACTTCTTTGACTTAGTTTTCATAAATACTCCTATAAATTCAGTTAATTATACCATAATCTTCGGTTGATTGCTATCGCGAAAATGGGTCAACGTAAATTTAGAACTCGCTCCAAGCTTCACATCCGGATTTAGTATTCCATTCTTGTCGAAAATGTTTTTTATGTCGGTATAAAGCATTTGCTCCGCTTCCGGCATCTCAGCATTAGTCACTACGGCCTTTAGTCTCCCCTCCGGCGAACCGCCGGTCAAAACGCCACCCTGACGATTGATAATATAAGCCCCAGCCTTTAGAAAAGTCGCCGCCTTTTTATTAAAATCCTTATCTTCTAAATCAAACTTCGGCCTTAAGCTATAAAGCGAGTTAGCATAAGAACCAAACAGCTCAAGATTCAGCTTCAACTTATCCGACAGAATCTTAATATCACCCAAAAAATTCTTAATATTATAACTTGGCAAATAAAAATCGGTCAGAATCGGCACTCGCTCGCCATTCTTTACATAATTCAAATAATTCATCAAAGAGTTTTCAAACTCATCTAACGTTAACTTATTCTCTGGCGCCTCAAAAATGAATTTAACACTCCTCGGGAATGTATTAACTAGTGCCTTTACTTTTCGTAGATTATAATTCCGGTATTCATCAAAAGTCGCAAACACGACAAATCCATCTTCGAGCCGTTTTATCACCCCGTCAAGATTCTTTCCGGATTCTTTTGCCTTCATTACAATCTTTAAATCATAAAGATTTAATTTCGCTGGCTTCATTGCCTTAATTAAATCAAGATACCGAATCGCTGACTCAATTTCGCGAAAAGTCGCCACAATCCTAACTGGCTTTTTCGGAATCGGCACTGCTCTTAAAATTACTTCAGATATTACTCCAAGCGTTCCTTGCGCCCCGAAAAATAGCGGCATTAAATCTAAAGTTTCTCGTCGCGAAGCATCGATGATTCCAGGATAACCAGCTAGATTCTGATAATCCCTATCAATTTCTTTTATTAACTTCTCGTTTTCTTTTATAACTTTGCTAATTTTCCGATAAATCTCACCAACAAAAGATTTCTCAACCGCCGCCTTCGCTACGGCATACTTCTTTAATCGCGACGTCTGAAGACACTCGCCATTCGCTAAGACCACCTCGATTCTCTCAACATATTTATAAATCCCACCATATTTATCCGCCGACTCATCAATTACATAGTTCGATATTAATCCCCCAATCGTCTGATTATCTTCATCGCTAACCGGTATCATAAGCCCGCTAACCGAAAGCGCCGTATTAAGTTCCTTCAGTGTAATTCCAGATTGAACGCGCACTAGCCTCTCGCGCGAATCAATTTCAAGCAAATGGTTCAATTTCTCCGTCGAAATAATCACACCATTCCCAATATCAGCTCCGCCTTCATCAAGCCCGCTCCCGCGCGCCGTAATCGAAACCTTAATGTCTTTCAGAGCTAACTGATTAAAAAATCGCATTAGTTTTTGAATATCTTCTGTCGACTCCGGAAAAGCAACGAATTTCGGTTTAATCTTTAAAACCGAATGTGATACAGCATAAGCCTCGAGAATTTCTGGATTGTCATAAACGTTACCAACGATTAATTGATTCAGATATTTAGTAATTTTGCCCATGCTGCTTATGATTATAACATAAAAAGTTGGGATTTTTTTATTTTCCGGTCAAATGCCAATGGTCACCATACTCGCATTTATAAACCGAAAGCTGACCAGGAATATCGTGATCATGCTCCGCAACCCGAGCGGCAACCTCGGCTTCTTCTTTCGTATCATAGCAAATCTTCTGCGATTCCCCTACCCAACACTTTTTTGGCTCATAAATTTTCGTTTTCATTTGTATTATTATATACTATGTCGATTTTGAGGCAATTCGGCTTGTTATTATCTACTCATTAATCTCTGTCTTTATTCGCATAAATAAAATCCTAGTTTTCGAGAAAAGAAACTAGCGGATACACCTAATAGAGTAACCATCAAACTTACCAGAGTTATAAGTACCAGGATAAACATTAGAGCTATTAATGGTCAATTTGTACGCATTGTATTTATCGAGTACGGTACTAGACCAGCTGTTGTTAGCAACTCCTCTACCATACGCCGACGCATTATAGAAGGAGCCAGAGTAAATAAAGTTATTCGGATAACTCCTAAAAGCTTGTGTGGCGCTTTTGCCATCCGTATTAATTTCCGAATTTTGATAATACGCGTCATTGGCTGGAATAAAGCCCATAATACCAATACCTAGCCCCCAGAATTCACTACTTGCCGAGTTATCTGAACTTCCCCCGATAGGTAGATGCCAGCCAGAAGGGCAAATAGATGTAATAGTCACTGATTGGTTAGCGACGTCGTAATATGATGTGTCCGCAATAGTCGCAGGCCAATTATACCAGTTACCAACAGAATAAACATTATAATTATTGCTCCATTCGGTCATGTTGGCAACTGGAGAATTAGTATTCTGGTTGTTGTAACGCGGTATCCTAAAAGAAGGATAGTCATTCACTCCAATAACTACTTTATTCCCATTGGTCGTAGAACTATATAAACTATTAGCTGCTGGTATAGAATAAGAAGCTTCATGAAAATTGGTAGTTTCTGGATTAGCCAGACCGGAGAAGTTCCCGTAAGCAGCACTAGTACCATAACCTTGAGCTAACGTTCCGTCAGAGTTGTGAGCTGCAGTATTATCTAATCTTAGGTTTTCAATCATCCAGCAGTTACCATCGGCA
>JAGCAL010000018.1 GCA_017652715.1 Candidatus Saccharimonadota bacterium
CGCTCTAGCCAACTGAGCTAACAACCCGTTCTTCTATTATATCACAAAGATCAGATTTTCGCCAGTTTAGCGATTCCCTGAGTAAATCTGGCCGTAATAATATTTATTTCTTTATCACCTTTTTTGTAACGTCGAACTTTTCCATATAGAGTCCAAGCATCAGGCGCGTTTGCGAATAAAATGCTGCTAGGGACTGGTATAAAATCGAAGTAATTGGGATTAATATCCATTGTAAAATCATAAAGATGACCTTCCCTTTTCGGTATTTTGCAGGTCGTTTTGGTAATAATTTAAACGAGACAAGAACCGAAACAATTAAACCGATAGAAGCGAAGGTTTCAACAACACTAACGATGTTAGGTAAATTATAGGCAACCATAGAATGGGCCGACAAGTTCATAATCATTGGCACCCAACCGCCGAAAGCTACAATAGGTGCTAGAATCGCTAGTGTTATATGACCATCTAGGAGTCGCCAGAATTTCGGGAATAATCGCCAAAACGGCATCCCGCGTTTTTTCTTCCCTCCGAAAAGTCTTGAGCCGACGTAAGCGACGTCGCTAACTCCATAATACCAGCGACGAACCTGCACGAATTGCGCTTTTATAGTTTTCCATAACGTTTCGTCAATCACCGCATCTTGATAAATCGGAATCCGAATAGGAAGTACAGAATATTCACCATTAAAGAAAAACAGCGAACGCCAATACTGGTGGCCGTCTTCAACGATTGTGCGTTTGCTCCAAAAATCCATCGCTTCGAGCGCGGCAAGAGGTTGCGAGTGCGACGCAAAGTTACGTAAAGCGTGGGGACGCATTGTCGTAATTACATTAAAAAACGAATTTGAGACTGCGATTACTCGAGTCGGCGCTGGCGCATCCCAGATGTTATTCATAAATAGTGACACTGGTTGATAGCTAAGCCTTTCGCGATTTGGGTGCGTAACGAATTCGTATGCAACCGAATCCAAATATTTCGGAGCCATTCGATTATCGCTATCTAGAGATGTTACGATAACATTCTCGACCGGAATTTTCTTTGCATGAACATAATTTGCAACTGCTTTTCCGGCGTAGGTTAAATTCGGACCTTTGCCGACAATTTCTCCCGGCAACTTATCAGGATGCTTAACTAGGAGAAATTCTTTAAAGATGCCTTTATATTTTTTCGTGAGAGTTTTGGCAGTTTCTTCCATCGCTTCCCCGCCGCGTTCTTCGTAGGCTAAAGCGAAAATGATGCGTTCATTCGGAAAAGTCGTATTAACTACTGCCTCGATTGAGGGGCCTAAGATTTCCTGCCCTTCGTTATAGGCCGTCATAATAACCACATGATATATTTTCGCTGGGTTAGGATATTCTTTATCTACTGTCGCCATAAGGCGCAGGTTCTCAACATGCCGTTCGAAGTGATAGCTTTTATTGCTGTCGTCACGCAAGCGTTCGTAGGCAGCATGAGGGTTTTCTAAATCTTCAAGACGGCGATGCCAATCAACTCGTTCGGCTCTTTTTAGAACTTCATAACCCTGAACTGTGCGATAGGCTACACTAATCGCTTTAACTAAGGTCGAGGCGATGATAATGAAGAGATAAATCGAGCCGAGTACTGGGTCAAGCCAGGATAATAAGAATAGTAAAATAATGGCACCATAAGAAATTGCTCCAGGTAAAATTTCTAGGAAACGATATAGTTTAGTGCGTTTACCTTGCGGAATTTCAAGATTTTTACGCATTTAGCCCTCCCCAAGCAGGCGAACTAAGACCAAGAAACTCCCCAAAATCAAAACCGTTGTAATTATTAAGAAAAATTTCGTCATTCCCCCACCACGCTTTTGGAAAATTTTTAGGGCGAGCAAACTATGTAAAATTCCGAACAGTATCGCGAGAAGCGGAAACACCAACATGTCTGCCCAGGTTCCATCACGATATCCGCCGATGTCGCCATAACCGATTTTTACGACCGCGGCGTTAGGATTCAAGCGGGTAAGCGAAAAAGCAAAAAGCACTATCGAGAGTACTAAATTTAAAATCATGATTAATAAAATACCTCGTTCGGTGCTATAAATTTTTACAAAAGTTTTTTTGAAGTTTTTCATTTCCCTTCTTTATCCAATAATTTGGCAACCATCATATTCACGTGCTGAATAAAGATGGCGTCGCCAATAATTCCGACGAGTCCAGTCAAAACCATCATCCACCCAACTAGCGTTATAACTGCGCCACTATAGAACGTTACGAAAACGCCGAGTACTAACATCATGAGCGAAATTACTAGCATATATTTCCAGCTTGCAATTCCGGCGGCATAGAGTTTCATTGCCGTATTCATTCTTACAAGCGATTCATAAACCATCCAAATGCCGATTACGATCCGGAAGATATTAGCAATTTCCTCACCCATTACGAGAGCAGTAATTCCGACTAGTACCGAAATTACACCGACCAATAAGCCGTTATTAAAGAAATCGTTTTGTCCTTTGACGATAAAATAATTGATAATTTGGTATGCGCCCTTAATAACAAAGAAAATGCCGACAACGTAAGCTATTACTTTTATCGCTATGTTTGGCCAGATAATAAGGATGATGCCCAAGATAATTGTAGCGAGCGATTCGATTACCGCCATCCAGGCCGATTGTTTTAGGTTATTACCAAGTTGTTCAACCGGGCGTTTAATAATTTCTGCTTTCGCCATTTTCTCTCTCCTTAAGCTTATGGAGCCGATGGCAGGGTTTGAACCTGTGACCTGCTCGTTACGAATGAGCTGCTCTACCAACTGAGCTACATCGGCACACTAATATTATATCATATAAGTTTATTTCGTATGCCTTACTTTCCGAGATGATGTGTCTTTCGGGAGAGATGCATGGTTTAGTCTATGCATTAATTTCTGGCGAGCGTACGAGGTGAAGATTTTTTTAAGCCAGGATTGCTTCGGAGTTTGGTTTTTCGAGGTCAGAATTTCAACAATATCGCCCTGTTCTAATTTTGTGTTCAAGTTGCGCATCTTACCATTAATCTTTACCCCGACAACATGGTCGCCGATTTCCGAGTGTAGTTTATAGGCAAAATCTAGCGGAAGGGCGCCTTTCGGGAGGTCTATAATATCTCCCTTCGGGGTGTATACAAAAATTTGATCAGAAAATAAATTGAGTTTTAATTTCTTTAGGTCAACTTTCTTCCCTTCGCGCAACCTTGCCGCCGTAGTTTGGAGTTCCATAATCCAAAGGAGGTTTGTCGGCAAGTGTTCGATCTTCCCTTTTTTATAATTTTCTGTCAGTTTTTGCTCGTTATAATAAAAGCTGGCGGCAAGCCCGCGTTCGGCGTATTCATGCATTTCATGGGTACGAATTTGAAACTCTACGATGCGTTTGTCTTTTGTAATGACTGTCGTATGCAGAGATTGGTAGCCGTTTTGTTTCGGCATTGCGATATAATCTTTAATTCGTCCGTTCATCGGCGTATAAAGCGAATGAATAATCCCGAGAACTAGGTAACATGTCGTAACATCTTCCACGATAACCCGTAGCGCCGTTAAGTCGTAGATTTCGTTAATGTTTTGGTTATGTTTCGCGAGTTTTTTGTGAAGCGAGTAAACTGACTTCACGCGACCGGAGAGCTCAAACATTATTTTTTCCTTTTTTAGAGCTGTCGATACTTCGCTACTAATTTTTTCCATCGATTTTTCGGCGGATTTAATGTGTTTTTCGATTAGCTTTTTTAATTCATCATAACGCTTCGGGTCGACATATTTAAACGAGAGGTCGGCCATTTCTACGCGGA
>JAGCAL010000001.1 GCA_017652715.1 Candidatus Saccharimonadota bacterium
AAAATCTTTATCAGTTAAAAGTCGTGAAATATCAAGAAGTGTGGCTTCTGGCCTATCGAGTAGAGCTAACAGGGTATAGCGCAGGATATGCTCGAGCCTCGGGCCCCAAGAATCGCCGAACATACGCTTTAATACTCCAATCACCTCGGAACAAATATTCGGTTTTTTAGCTGGGTCGGTCACTTCGAGCGGATTGAAGGCTACCGGGAAAGCGGTGTCGGCTGGATTGAAATATACAACGTCATTTATGCGCGATTCTGGTACAAAGCGGAGATTGTCAATCGCAAAATCACCGTGCGGGTCAATAATACAATACCCTTGATTATAGAATACGTCAGAAAGTGCAAGAAGCTCTAGAAGTCCGCTCTTTCCTGCCCCAGTCTGACCGATGATATAAACGTGACGCGAACGATCGCGGCGTAGCAGACCGAATTGGTGATTGATCCCGCGGAAATTTGTTAACCCGAAAGCTGAAATATTCTTATCAGTCGATTCATTCCCCGTCAAAACTGGTAGCTGAGACGGCGGCTCCGCGGTTTTAGAAGTAGCCCAGACGATATTTGGCGTTTCTACTGAGGTGTGCGGCAAGTGATAAACTGAGGCTAGTTCTGAAATGTTTAGAATAAAACCACGACTCGTAAACTGACGCATCTTATATCCATCTAAATCTGCTGGATTAAAACTGCCGCCGATTTGTTTAAAGCCGTTTAAATTCGTCGAATTGTACTGCTTAAATGTTCCGACTAGAGCCTGCATATTTAATTTAGCATCGGTTTGGTTTTGTCCAAGGTAAGCTAAACGGATTTTTACCTCATAACCTAGTTTCGTTGCCTTTTCTTCAGCCTTAGCGATTCGAGTCTTATCTCGCTCGGACAGCTCAACCTTCACTTCTGAGCCGGTTCCGCCAGCTGGCGGTCTAAATAGAGCCGCGAACGCCTCTATAATCCATACCCAATCAATTCCAGAACCAAATAGCGGCTTTTTGCCGGATTTAACTTGCTCAACCCACTTATCTGTCGTACTCCTGTGCCAATCATCAGCGATTGGACGAGCTAGAATTTGTATCCAAAGTTCTTCCGATTTATCCGGACTGAGTTTAGCTAATGTTCCAGTAATTCCAGCCAGCGGGTCAACTTCGAAGTTATCGAAAGTTTTAATCGGTAATGCCTCATTATCAACCAATCCAAGTTCTGCCGAATAAGTAACCGGATATTTTCCGCGGTCGTCTACATAATCCTCGTTCATCTTATAGATTTGGACAGTCGGATATTGCGAATAAATTTGCCCTTCAACAAAACTCTGTAAAACTTTCGGCGTCCAGACATAAAAACGAATCTGTCCAGCAGTTGAAACAATTTCAAAAGACAGATGCTCTTGAACTCCGCCAGAGTTTCTTAACTCTTGCTTATCGCGTAAAATTCCGTGTAAAGACGCAAATAGCTGCTCCGCGGCAAGCTCCTTTTTGTCGTTCTCGCGCGGAATTTCGAGCATTAAAAGCACCGAATCAACATTCAGAACCTTTAATCTGTTTAACTTCTTATAATTACGATAAGTTAGAAAAGCTAAAATTCCCACAACTGGAATCCAGAATATGGGCATTAAAATAAAATGTATGACTGCGTCCATAACCACTATTATAGCATATTACGCTAGCGTATACGAGTTTTTGCCGATTTTCTTAAACAACTTCTTATTCTGGAGATTTAAAAGAATCGTCGTTTCTTTTACTTTGCGAACTTTTAGAACTTGTTTCGCAATTTCTTCCCTTGTTAAAGGCTGTTCGGACTTTTCTAAAACCATTTTAATAATGTCGGAAATCGTTCCCTTCTTATAACCCCAAGAACTCAAAGCGTAAATACCTCTACCAATTAAGATAAAGCGATCATCTTTAATTAATTCATTATGGATAGCCTGAATAGTCACATTCTTGCGCTTAAAGTTAGATTCTTTAATTTCTCGCGCAATGTCGGAAAAGTGCATCGGCTCCTTTTTTGCTTCTAGGATTACGAAAATTTTATCACGAATATTCTTAGGGTTTACCGCCGGCCACTTAGTTAGTCCCCATAGGCCGTTCAGGTTAGCTAGAAGCTTCGAAATTGACGCTATAGCTTTTATATGGTCTGGATGCTCATAATTTAACTTGCTGTCAAGCTCGTCTAAGGTCATCGGTTTCTTATTCTCTTTGATTAGTTTAACAATCTCGTCGACTTTAGCGCGTATAGTTTTCGAATCTCCGTAGTCAGCGATTCCAATCGCAGCATTATAGCGGTCATTTTCCTCTACAACTGTCAAGCCTTTTGCGAAGGTTGCTATGAAATAAATACCGGCCTTATCAGACGCGCTAGCATTCTTAGCGTAAATTTTATCAGCAAGGTCAGAAAGCTTAGCTACCCGCCCCATCTCGGTAAGATTGCGAATTAAAACTTTTTCAGCAGCCGCAAGCTCAGATATCTGGTTCTCTTCGGCCGCAATTTGAAGACGAATTAAAATAGCTTTTTCAAGTTGGCGTACTCGTTCGCGCGTAATCGACAACATCTCGCCAATTTGTTCAAGGGTTTCTTTAGTGCCGTAAAGCCCAAAACGACGTGAGATGATTTCCTTTTCGCGATCCTGGTCAATAATTTTTAAGCTGCCAGAGATTGCTTTTTTGAGGATTTCCGCATTTTGGTCCATGAAAATAATTCCTTATTCCCTCTCCGTTAATTTTATTAATTTTTACTATAATATCATAAATTTACTTATGTGTCAACTACGAAATTATCAATTTCTACAATCTATTGTAGCATATTTTTTACAACTACGGAAAAAAATGTAAAAAAACTTTTTGAATATTTAGAAAAATGGAAAAATGCTATACATAAGCATTAAAATATTGTAATTTCATAACGAAAAATTATTTTTTCTTAGCCGTCTTTTTCTTAGAGCCACGCTTACCACGACGGGTTTTTGGCGCTGTTTTTGGCTTCTCGGCAAGCATCTCGCGAGCTTTAGTTTCCGTTATACTCTTTGGATCCATATCTTTTGGAATCTTGACATTATTTCGTCGTCCAGGGCCTTTGATATATGGTCCATAGGCGCCGTTTATAATCATCACGTCACCCCAATCGGCGAATATTGAATCGATTTTAGCCTGATATAGAGGCAGAGCTTCCTCAAAAGTTACGGTATAAGGATCGTAATCTTTTATCGGAATATTATACTTACCGCCTTTAAGGTATGGCCCAAACGGACCAGCTGCCGCGATTAGTTCGGCTCCATCCGGAGTTTTTCCTAGACTTCTTGGCAGAGCCGGCAGAGCTAATTGTTTCAAAGCCTGTTCTAAAGTAACCGTTCTGACTGATTTTCTCTTCGGCAACGGCGCGAAAGAAGGCTTTTTCCCGGCTTCTTTTTCATTATCGCCAAGCTGAATGAACCCCCCATTTTTGCCAACTTTAGCATAAATCGGCTCTCCGTTATCTGGATGATGTCCTAGTAATCTCGCATTATTATATCTCTCTGCACCATTTGCCACTGCAACGGTTTCGCGGAATGGTTTATAGAAATCTCGCAACATCTTAACGCGCTCAAGTTTAGCATCCGCAATTAAATCTAGATCTTTCTCGATATTAGCGGTAAACTTATAATCTACAATATTCTTAAAATTATCAGTCAAAAAGCCTGCCACGAGTTCGCCGATTGGCGTCGGAATAAGTTTACCTTTATTCGCGCCGGCTTTTTCTGAAACCACTGAGCGGGTAACCGAAGGTGTAGTTTCTGAGCTAGCCGTACCTTTCGCTTTTAACTCAATCACTTCACGCTCTTCGCCATCACTAGTGCCCTTTTCGACATAACCACGCGCCTGAATTGCGCTCATGATAGTAGCATAAGTAGATGGTCGCCCAATACCGAGCTCCTCGAGCTTTTTAACCAACGAACCCTCGGTATAGCGAGCCGGCGGTTTCGCATAAGTCTGCTTCGCGACTAGCTCTTTACCCTCTACCGGATCCCCCTTCTTTAGCTTAG